>NZ_JBFUHV010000019.1:0-106158 GCF_056402215.1 Rhodococcus sp. P4_B6
GAAGAGGGCGGCGAGGGCCTGGCCGCCACCGATGCACATGGTGACGATGCCGAGTTCGAGGTCGCGGCGCACCATGTCCTTCGCGATCCGCAGACTCAGGATCGCCCCGGTCGCCCCGACCGGGTGACCCAACGCGATCGCCCCACCGTACGGGTTGGTCTTCTCCGGGCTCAGCTTCGCGTCCCGGATCACCGCGACCGCCTGCGACGCGAACGCCTCGTTCAACTCGATCACATCGATATCACCGGGGGTGGTSCCGGTCTGCTCGAACAAATTCTGCAACGCCAGCACGGGGGCGTAYCCCATCAGCGCGGGRTCCATCGCCGCCGTCGCGACCGCCTCCAGCGTCACCAGCCCGGTCAGGCCCYTCTCCCGGGCGGCGGACTCGGTGGCCAGCACCAGCGCCGCGGCGCCGTCGTTGATCCCCGACGCGTTGCCGGCGGTCACCGAMCCGCCCTCCTCGAACGCCGGCCGCAGCTTCGCCARGGTYTCGAGGGTGGTGTCGGGCTTGGGATGCTCGTCGACSTCGACCGTCTTGGGACGCCGGCCCCCGATCTGCACCGGGGTGATCTCCTCCGCGAACGCCGCCCGCGCGGCGTCGGTGGCGGCGCGGCGCTGGGATTCGACGGCGAACTCGTCCTGCTGCTCCCGGCTGACGTCGTACTTGCGGGCCACGGCCTCGGCGGTGCGGCCCATATGCACCCCACCGAACGGGTCGGTCAGAATCGCGACCGTGCCGTCCACCAGTGCGCGGTCACCGAGCTTGTACCCGGAGCGCGCCGAGAAGTCGTAGAACGGCATCCGCGACATGCTCTCGTCGCCGCCGGCGAGGGCGAAGTTCACCCCACCCCACCGCATCTGCTGCGCCGCCGACCACACCGCCTGCAGACCGGACCCGCACAGCCGGTTGACGGTGTACGCCGGCGTCTTCTCGGGAAGTCCGGCGGCCAGGGCGACGCGGCGGGCGTTGTAGGCGTCCGGCCCGACCTGACCGATGCAGCCCATCACCACCTCGTCGATGTCCGCACCCGGCACCCCGGCACGCTCCAGGGCTGCCTTGACGGCGGTGGCACCCAGTTCGTGGGCGGGCACGTCCTTGAACGCGCCCCCGAAGCTGCCGATCGGGGTCCTCGCGCCGTCGACTACGACGATCGGTTCGGGAGAATTCATGACGTGCCCTTCCGTCTCTCTGCCAGTACGGGGAGATAGTAGGACTTCAAAGTACCTGGCGGTTCACGCAGGGCCTCCCGCACGTCACCGGGTCAGCGTCCGCGAATCAGATCGGCGCACTTCTCGGCCATCGTCATGACCGTGATGTTGGGGTTGACGTACGGCAGTTTCGGCATGGCGGACGCATCCACCACCCGCAGATTGCGCACCCCCTTCACCCGCAACTCCGGGTCGAGGACGGCCGCCGGGTCGGTGGCCGCACCCATCCGGGCGGTCCCGGCGGGGTGATACACCGTGTTGTGGGTGCGGTGCGCGTAGTCGATCAGTTCGTCGTCGGTCTCCGCCTCCGGCCCGGGAGCCAGTTCCCTCCTGATCCAGCCCCGGAGCGGTTCCTGCTCGGCGATGCGGCGCGCCAGCCGGAACCCGGCGAGCATCACGGCCTCGTCGTGACCGTCGGGGTCGGTGAAATACCGGGGGTCCACTCGCGGACGATCCCGGAAGTCGCGGGAGCGGAGCCGCACCGTTCCGCGGGAGAGTCCCTGCGTGACGTTCGGGGTGAGGCAGAAACCGTTGTCCGTGGTGGGGTAGCCCCATCGAAGGGTGTTCATGTCGAACGGCACGCTGCCGTAGTGCATCATCAGGTCCGGATGATTGAGCCCCTCCTCGGTGGTGGCGAACAGTCCGATCTCCCACCACTGCGTCGACTCGGTGACCATCGGCCGGGACGCCTCCCAGAACACGAGGCCCTCGACGTGATCGTCGAGGTTCTGCCCCACGCCGGGGGCGTCGACCCGGACGTGCACGCCCATCTCACGCAGGTGCACCGTGGGGCCGATACCCGAGAGCATCAGCAGTTTCGGGGTGTCGATGGCCCCGGCGGTGACGATCACCTCGCGGCGCGCCGAGACGGTGTCGTATCCGGAGAGGTCGGGACGCTGGTAGCGCACCCCGGTCGCCGCCATCTCATCGTCGATGACGATCTCGGCGACCCAGCAGTCGGTGCGCACGTCGAGGTTGGGCCGGGATCCGAGAATCGGGTGCAGGTAGGCGTGCGACGTCGACATGCGGGTGCCGTCCTCGGACGCGTTGATCTGGAACCACCCCGCGCCGTCGAGGACGCTCGTGCCGCGGTTGAACTGCACGGTCGGCAGCCCGACCTTCGCCGCAGCCTCGAGCAGGGCGACGCCGCAGGGGTCCTTCGGGGGGACGTCACGCAACCGCACGGGACCGCTGCGGCCGTGCTGGTCGCCGGGGGCGTCGTTGTTCTCCACCCGCGCGACGAGCGGTAACACGTCCTTTGCGCCCCAGCCCGTCGCACCGGCTTCCGCCCAGTCGTCGAGCGTCTCGGCGGGTGGCCAGAACGCGATACACGAATTGTGCGACGAGCAGCCGCCGAGCACCTTGGCCCTGGCGTGCCGCATGAAGCTGTTGCCCCGCTCCTGCGGCTCGACCGGGTAGTCCCAGTCGTATCCGGAGTCCAGCAGGTGCATCCACTGCGACAACTCGAGGATGTTGCGGTCACCGACGTCGGACGGCCCCGCCTCCACGAGGCACACGGTCACCGACGGGTCCTCGCTGAGCCGGGCGGCGAGCACGCATCCCGCGGTTCCTCCGCCGGCGATCACGTAGTCGAACACGGTGTCCGTCATGGCAGTTCACTCTCCGCCTCGTCCTTCGTCGTCGCCGCGTGCGAGGCGAGGCAGCCGATGTGGTTGCGGCCCTTCACCGCGTACCAGAGGAGGCCGAGCCCGAGGATGATGCCGATGTAGACGAACGCACCCCACGTGTTGTACCAGGGGGTTCCGTAGACCTCGGGGCGTGGCCACGCCAGGTTGAGCGCCATTCCCACGCCCCACAGCACGGCGAAGATGTTCACCGGAAGCCCCCAGCGGCCCATCGTGAAGTAGCCGCTCTCGGCGAGTTCCTTCGGCGGCCACTGCCCCTGCAGTCGTTTCTTCAGCAGCGGACCGGTGACCATGAGGTACGCCAGGTAGATCATGATGATCGCGATCGACGTCAGCACCGTGAAGATCTGCGGCTGACCGATGTTGATGACGAGGATGAACGCCGCGAGCAGACCGATCACGATGGCCGGGACCACCGGCGTCTGATGCTTCGGGTTGACGTGGGCCAGGCGCTCCCCGAAGGGCAGGGCGTTGTCGCGGGCCATCGCGAACGTGAGCCGGATGGCCGCGGCGTGCACGGCGAGCGAACACACGGTTACCGCGACGACGATGCAGACCAGGAAGATCTTGCCGAGCGGTCCCCACATCACCTGCTCGACGATGTACTGCAGACCACCCTCGCTGCTGCCGATCAGCGGATCGTCGAGGTCGGGGGCCGCCATGACGGCGAACACCAGGATCGCCCCGCCGATCACGAAGGACGCGAGGATCGCCCGCAGGATCGCCTTGGGTGCCGTCCGCCGCGGGTCGACGGTTTCCTCGCCGAGCGAACTCGCGGTGTCGAAGCCGTACATCACGTACCCGGACGCGAGGGATGCCACGAGGAAGACGGTCAGATACCCGCCGGCCTCCCCGGCGCCGTACCCGTGGGTGGAGAAGAACACCTCCGGGCCGCGGATGATGTTGGCGGCGAGGATGACGGCAATGAGGACCGCGGCGATCAATTCGACGAACACGCCGGTGCTGTTGATGAGGGCCATCAGCTTGACGCCGAATGCGTTGACCGCCGTGGTGAACGCGATCATGATGGTGCCGAGAATGACGGCGTTGGTCGCGAAGTCGTACTCACCGCTGCCGTCGCCGACGATCTGGAAACCGCTCCACAACCGCGGCAGGTTGAGTTGCAGCGCAAGCACGACCGCGGAGAGGGTCACGATCGACGCGGTGAGCATCAGCCAGCCCGACGACCAGCCCACGATCCTGCTGCCGAGCAGCTTGGCCCAGTTGTAGACCGAGCCGGCGACGGGATACTTGGCCGCGAGTTCCATGAAGCACAGGGCGACGGCCATCTGCCCGACGAACACCATCGGCCACGACCACAGATACGCCGGCCCCGCCGTGCCGAACCCGAAATAGAACAACTGGAACGTGCCGGTGAGAATCGAGATGTAGCTGACTCCCGCCGCGAAACTGGCGAACTTGCCCAGACTGCGGTCCAATTCTTGTTTGTACCCGAGTTCGCCGAGTCCACTGTCCCCCGGCTCATCTCCGTCACCCACTGCTCCGTGCCGAGTAGCCATCGTTCTCTCGCCTCTCCGTGCGCCGGACTAGCCGTTGTCGAACCACCCCGCCGCCGTGGGCGAGGTGTTGTGCCAGATGTGTTTGGTCTCCTGGTATTCCGCCAGACCGGCGGGGCCGAGCTCGCGCCCGTTCCCCGACATCTTGAAGCCGCCCCACTCGGCGGCCGCGGTGTAGTAGCCGAAGTCGTTGAGCCACACCGTTCCGTGGCGCAGGCCCCGCACCATGCGCTCGCCCCGGGCGCTGTCGGCGGTCCGGACGCCCGCGGCGAGGCCGTACTCGGTGTCGTTGCCCAGTCGCAGCGCCTCCTCTTCGGTGGTGAAACGCTCGACGGTGAGGATCGGCCCGAACGTCTCCTCCTGCACGAGGCTCATGGTGCGGTCGCAGTGGTCGAAGATGGTGGGCAGGTAGAAACTCCCGTTCGCCAACGCGGGATCCGACGGCCGGGCTCCCCCGGTCACCAGCCGGGCGCCCTCGGAGCGTCCGAGTTCCACGTACTTTTCGACCTTCTCCCGGTGGGCCTCGGATACCAGCGGACCCGTTCGGCTCGCCGGGTCGAGACCGTTGCCCATCCGGATCTTCTCCGCCCGGGCGGCGAGCGCGGCCACGAACCGGTCGGCGATGGATTCCTCGATGATCAGGCGGGTTCCCGCCGAGCACACCTGACCGGAGTGCAGGAACACTCCTGTGAGCACCTGGTCGACGGAGTCGTCTCCGTCGGCGTCGGCGAAGACGATGTGCGGATTCTTGCCACCGAGTTCCACGGCCACCTTGGTGACGTTCTTCGCCGCGGTCTCGAGGATGACGCGTCCGGTGGCCAGCCCGCCGGTGAAAGAGATGAAGTCGACGTCGGGGGTTCCCGTGAGGGCGGCGCCCAGGACGGCGCCGCTGCCCTGCACGAGGTTCACCACCCCGGCCGGAACACCGGCTTCGGCGATCAGCGCGGTGAACGCGATGGTGCTGAGCGGGGTCACCTCGCTCGGTTTGAGGACCATCGTGCACCCGGCCGCCAGTGCGGGCGCCACCTTCCACGAGATCTGCAGGAGAGGGTAGTTCCACGGTGCGATGAGCACGCACACACCGATCGGCTCGCGCACCACCCGGCTGATCACGTCGGGACGGCCGACGTCCACCAGACGGTCCGCCTCGACCGCGGCGAGTTGCGCGTAGTACCGGAACACCGACACCACGTCGTCGATGTCGATCCTGCTCTCCTCCAATGTCTTTCCGGTATCGAGCGTCTCGATGCGCGCCAAGGTCTCCTTGTCGCGTTCGAGCAGATCGGCGATCCGCGCGACGATGGCGGTGCGCTCGGCGACCGGCGTGTGCGGCCAGGTGCCCTCGTCGAACGCGGCGCGGGCCGCGGCGACAGCGCGGGCGGCGTCGTCCGGGGAGGCTTCGTCGACGGTGGCGACCACCGACCCGTCGGCCGGATTGATGCAGTCCCGGGTCTCGCCGGAGCTGGAGCGGATCCACCGCCCGTCGACGAACAGGCCCGTGTTCAGAAGGTCATCGATCGACTGGTCCCGCATCACTCAACTCCGTGTCTCGCCGGAACGAACGCACCCCCTCCACGGTATGCCGTCGGAGTCGCGGTGGGCGGGGTTCGCCCGACACATGTCCGATTCGCCTGGGAATCCGCGACCGGGAAGGGTGTGTCCGGTAGCCGGACGCGCGTGCGCCTAGCGGCTGCGATAGCGTCGTCAGGCGAACTCTTCGCACATTCCCGGACAGGACACACCTAGAAACGGAGCACCCGTGGTCGCGATCGGCAACTCGGATCTGGACATCTTTCCCCTGGCCCTCGGTGGCAACACCTTCGGCTGGACCAGTGACGAACCGACATCGTTCGACATCCTCGACGCGTTCGCCGCGGGCGGCGGCAACTTCGTCGACACGGCGGACTCGTACTCGGCGTTCGCCGACGGCAACTCCGGCGGCGAGTCCGAGACCGTCCTCGGCAATTGGATGGCGTCCCGCCGCAACCGGGACCACATCGTGATCGCCACCAAGGTCAGCCAGCACCCGGAGTTCAAGGGACTGGCCCCCGCCAACGTGCGGGCAGCGGCGGAGGCGTCCCTGAAGCGGCTGCACACCGACTACATCGACGTGTACTACGCACACTTCGACGACGCCGACACGCCCCTCGTGGACACCCTCGGCGCATTCGACAAACTGGTCCGCGACGGACTCGTCCGGCATGTCGCCATCTCCAACTACTCACCCGAGCGCATCCGCGAGTGGCTGTCGCTGACTGCCGAGCACGGTTTCGCCGCGCCGATCGCGCTGCAGCCGCATTACAACCTGGTGCACCGCCACGACTACGAGCCCGAGGTGGCCGCGATCGCCACCGAGAACGGCCTCGGCGTCTTCCCGTACTACTCGCTCGCGGCGGGTTTCCTCGCGGGCAAGTACCGCACCCAGGCCGACCTGGACGGTCAGCCTCGCCAGCGGATGGCCACCCGCTACTTCTCCGAGTCCGGCCTCGCCGTCGTCGACGCCCTGGCCGAGATCGCCGAAACGCACTCCGCCGAGATCTCCACCATCGCGCTCGCGTGGCTCCTCACCCGGCCCGGCATCACCGCACCGATCGCGAGCGCGAGCCGCCTCGAACAGCTTCCCGCCCTGCTCGACGCCCCGACCGTGACGCTGACCGCGTCCGAGATCAGCCGGCTCACGACCCTCTCGGACGCGATCGGGGCCTGACCTCAGCCCAGCAGCTTGCTCCGGAGCCGGTCGACCGTCGCCGAACTCAGACCCAGCCCGTCGGTGAGGTACCGGTCGACCGTGCCGTACTGCTCCGCGAGCCGGCCGAGCCCGGCCTCGAGGTAGCTGCGGTCCACACCCAGCAGCGGCCGGTAGATCTTCGCCACCGCCTCGCCGCGGCTGGCGGCGATCTGGTCGTACGTGACCTTCATCGACGCCGCGGTGTATTCGTTGGTGAGCAGATAGTCGTCGAAGATCGTGTCCTGCGAAACGCCGGCGATGGAGAGCAGCAGCGCGGACGCCCAGCCGGTGCGATCCTTGCCCGCGGTGCAGTGGAAGATCTGCGGTCCGTCGGTGTCGGCCAGTGACGTCAGGAGTTGCGCGAACCCGGCCCGGGTCGCCGCGTCGTCGACGAAGCTGCGGTTCATCTGCTGCATGAACGCGACGGCGTCGGCGGGCGACTTCAACTGCGCGACAGCGGCACCCAGGTCACCCGACAGGATCGGGATACCCTGATACCGCGGCCCGGCCGGGAGCCGGTCGGGTTTCGCCGCCACCTCTTCGACGGTCCGCACGTCGTACACCGCGGTCAGCCCGAGCCCGGTGAGGACGGCGAGATCCTGATCGCTCGGAACCAGCGCGTTCGAACGGTAGAACAGCCCCCGCGTGACGTGTCCCCCGCGGGGGGTCGCATACCCCCGGCCCGATCCCCCGACGTCGCGGAAGTTGTCGACCGACGCCAGTCGCGGCGTCTCGACGACCGGGCCCGCGCTCCCGAAATCGGACGAACCGAAATCCGGGAGGCTGATTCCGGGCAGCGAGAACGGGTCCGCCGACGCGAGCGCCGGCGCGCCGAGGCCCGCGAACAGGACGCTGCCGGTGATCAGCACCGCGGCGGTGGAAGTGACACGTCGAGACATGGGAAGCCTTTCGATGGTCTGTCGGGGAGATCCGCTCATCCGGCATGTCCGGAACGTCAGCGGGTAATCCACATCACAGTGGTCCGGCGTTTCCCGTGGCTACGAGTTGTTCCGATCACCGGGAGAACCCGTTTCCCGCGGAGGCCGACCACAGCAGACTCGGGCCGTCGGCAGCCGAGGTGCCCGACGAACGTGACTTTTCGACGACGAGGATGTGAGCTGAGATGACCGAGACCGCACAGCAACTGGCGGGGAAGGTTGTGATCGTGACCGGGGCGGCGCGGGGGCTCGGCGCAGCCTTCGCCCAGCGCATCGTCGACGAGGGCGGCAGCGTCGTCGTCGGTGACGTCCTCGACGACGACGGCCGCGCGACGGTCGACAAGCTGGGTGACCGGGCGCGGTACTGCCACCTCGACGTCACCGACCCGCAGCAGTGGCAGGCCGCGGTCGACGTGGCGACGAGCGACTTCGGACGCGTCGACGGCCTCGTCAACAATGCGGGCATCTCCACCGGCCAGTACATCGAGCACGAACCGCTCGAACACTTCCGGACGGTCCTCGACATCAACCTGACCGGCGTGTTCAACGGCCTGCAGGCCGTCATCGGCCCGATGCGCGCCGCCGGCGGCGGATCGATCGTCAACATCTCCTCGGCCGCCGGGCTGATGGGACTCGCCCTGACCGCCGGCTACGGCGCATCCAAGTGGGGCGTGCGCGGGCTCACGAAGATCGCCGCCGTGGAACTGGGCACCGACCGGATCCGCGTCAACTCCGTCCACCCCGGCATGACGTACACCCCGATGACCGCGGGACTCGGAATCCAGCAGGGCGAGGGCAACTACCCGAACACCCCCATGGCAAGGGTCGGGGTACCCGAGGAGATCGCCGGCGCCGTCGGATTCCTGCTGTCCGACGCGGCCACGTACGTCACCGGGGCCGAACTGGCCGTCGACGGCGGCTGGACCGCCGGACCGACCGTGAAATATGTCATGGGCCAATGACATCGAATTCGGAACCACACGAGGAGCACAGACGATGAATCGATTCGACAACCGGCGGATCCTGGTGACCGGCGCTGCGTCGGGTATCGGCCAGGCCACCGCCCTCCGCCTGCTCGAGGAAGGCGGCACCGTCGTGGCAGCCGACGTCTCCGAGGACGGCCTCGCGCGGACTACGGAACTCGCCGAAGCGGCAGRCACGGCGGGGCGCCTCAGCGTCGCCGCCATCGACATCGGCGACGAGACGTCCGTCGTCGACGGTGTGAGCCGCAGCGTCGAGAACCTGGGCGGATTGGACGTGCTCGTGAACGCCGCGGGCATCCTCCGCGCCTCACACACCCACGAGACGCCCTTGGACCTGTGGAATCAGGTGATCGGGATCAACCTCACCGGCACCTTCCTCATGGTTCGCGAATGCTTGCCCGCGCTGCTGCGCAACGAGCGCAGCGTGGTCGTGAACTTCAGTTCCACGTCCGCCGCGTTCGCGCATCCCTACATGGCCGCGTACGCCGCGAGCAAGGGCGGCATCCAGTCGTTCACCCACGCGCTGGCCCTCGAATACGGCAAGCAGGGCCTGCGCGCAGTCGGTGTCGCCCCCGGCAGCATCAAGACCGGAATCACCGATGCCACCTCCGGATACGTGCCGTCCGACGCCGATTGGGGCCTGTTCTCCAAGCTGTCACCGATCCTCCCCACCACCCTGGAATCGGGTGGCGCGGCCATGGGCGGACCCGAGCAGGTCGCCGGAGTCGTCGCCATGCTCGCCTCCGACGACGGCGCGTTCGTCACCGGAACCGAGATCCGCATCGACGGCGGCACCCACGCCTGAGCGGTGAACCCTTGCGCCGGCGACGGCGGCACGTAGGTTGGACGCATGAGCCTCCCCACTCCTGCCGCCGATCGCACCGCGCTCGTCACCGGAGCCTCGTCCGGGATCGGCACGGCCCTCAGCCGTGAACTCAGCCGACGCGGCCATCAGGTGGTGCTCGTCGCCCGCCGGGCCGAGAAGTTGGAGGAACTGGCCACCGAACTGCGGGCCGCGGGAGGCCGGGCGCACGTGCTGGGCGCCGACCTCTCCGACCGCTCGGCCCGGGCGACCCTGCTCGACCGGGTCGGCGAACTCGGACTGACCCTGGACATCCTCGTGAACAACGCCGGCCTGTCCACGCTCGGCCCGGTGGCCGCGTCCGATCCGGACGCCGAGATGAACATGATCGAGGTCGACGTGACGGCCGTCGCCGACCTGTGCAGCCGCGCCCTGCCGGGCATGGTGCACCGGCGCCGGGGAGCGATTCTCAACGTCGCGTCCACCGGGGCGTTCCAGCCGCTGCCCGGCCAGGCGGGGTACGGCGCCTGCAAGGCGTTCGTCCTCTCCTACACCGAAAGTCTGACCGGGGAATTGAAAGGCACCGGGGTCACCGCGACCGCACTCTGCCCCGGACCCGTGGACACCGGATTCGGCGAGACGGCAGGTTTCGCGAAGGAGGACGCGGAGGCCGCGCTGCCCAGCTTCATGTGGGAGAGCCCCGAATCCGTGGCCAAGACCGGTATCGACGGACTCGACAAGGGACAGATGGTCGCCATCCCCGGTTTCGCGAACCGGGCGGCGTCCGTCTTCGCGCGCCTCGCGCCGAACAAGTTCCTCGTTCCCGTCCTCGCCAGCCGTCATCCCGGTTTGCGGCCGTAGGCGCCGCCCGTCGGTTTACTGTGGGCTGGTGGAGATGACTACCGCTACGCGCCGATTCGCCCAGATCACCGCGACCGTGGCTGTCGCCACCGCCGCCGTTCTCGGGTGCGCCGGTGTGGCCGCCGCCGACGAATGGCCGCCGATACCCACCGAGCCCAGTCCACTCGCGCCGTTCGACAACCAGAACTTCCTCACCCCGACCGATCTCGACTACTGGAATCCGTTCGTCAGCGCGAACCGCCTCACGTCGCCGTTCGGGACCGCCAACCGCATCGTCTGCACCGGATTCCACGGCGTGCTGCTCGATTGCTGGCAAGCCGACCAGAACGGGCAACCCCACAAACTCGTCAAACTGTCCCTGGACTTCCCCGGGTCGCTCGGCGCCTCGCTCCCCGGCGGAGGTCCCGGGCACTTCGTCTACCCGGGTTTCATTCCGGGCAGCTGAGACCGACTACAACGGGTCGCCCTCGACCCGTCCGGCCGGAAGCGTCCGGCCACAGATCGTGAGAGCGAGATCCTCTCCCGCTCCGCGCAATTCGGCACCCGACCCGTACGACCAGCCGAGGTCCGTGGCCCGCAGTCGGCGACCCTCGATGTCGACACCGAAATTCGAGTGCCCACCGCCCGCCGTGAGGTCGTTGAGGACGATGCGGATCGTCGCCTCGGGTACGCGTCGCGGCACCCCCAGCGGCACCGTGACGTCGAGGCCGTGGATCACCACATGGTTGAGCGCGCCGTGATAGCCGCCGCCCGGCGGAGTCCACGCGCGCATGGTGTCCGAACGCAGGTCGGCGACAAGATCAGACGTTGCCAATTCGGCGTCACTACGGGCGATCTCGTTGGACAGCCGGGTGAAATCGAACTCGCACTCGCGCAGGCGCGTCATGAACTGCTCCTCGGAGTAGCGCGCCGCCATCGTGACATGTGCGACCACTTCGCGAATCCGCCAGCCCTCGCACAGCGAAGGCGTGTCCCATTCCGCATCCGAGATCCCGTCGAGGACGTCGGCCAGGGCCGAGAACTCGTTCGCGACCGCACGCTGTAGGACGGCATCATCGGTCATCGCAGTCAGCTCCCATCAGATGTGTTCTCCAGGATCACCGTAGACCGAAACCGCCGAGTATTGCGCCAGTCGAACATGATTGATAAAGTCGAACGTATATTCGAATGACCTCGGGGGAGGCTGGTCGTGGGGGATGTGGTGGCACCGGATCTGGAGGAGTTGCGGGCGTTCACGGCGCGGCTTCGTGTGGTTTCTGCGAGTGGTGATCCCGGGTTGGGGATCGAGTGGATCGACGCGGTGGAGTCGTTGAAGTCGGTGGGGTGCGCGGTGCAGGCGGTGGTCACCGACGATGTCGCCACCTGCATGCGGGAGGACCGCAAGGCCCGGCGGTTGCCGCGGGCGGAGTGGGACCGCGGTATCGCCTCGCAGATTGCGTTGGCGCGCAGGGAGTCCCCGAACCGCCGCGGCCGGCATCTGGGGTTCGCTCGGGCGGTGGTGGATCGCCGGTTGTGTTCGGACCCGGACAGTCTCGACGGGGTCGGGGACCGCGGCCTGGTCGCGAAGGCGAAGGCCCTGGCGGTGGAACTCGACGCCGCCTCGGTCGTGGCCCGGTACCGCAAGGCCGTCTCGGAGCGGCGGGTCACGACGCGGCCGGCGCCGGATTCGATGGCGTATCTGAGTGTGCTGATGCCGATGGAACAGGCGGTGTGCCTACACGCCACATTGGGGCGGGATGCGGACAGCCTCATCGCGACCGGGGACAGCGGTGGCCGCACCCGCAACCAGGTGATGGCGGATCTGTTGTTCGACCGCGGCACCGGGGCATCGGTCGCCAATGGTGTGCCGGTGGCGGTGAACCTGGTGATCTCCGACGAAACACTGCTGGCGGGCGAGAACGAGGCGGCGGACCTGGCGGAGTTCGGGCCGGTGCCGGCGGGGATCGCCCGGAAACTGGTCGCCGACGCCCTTGATAGCGATACCGCGGTGACCTTACGAAACGTGTACTCGTGCCCGGTGTCGGGGTCGTTGACGGCGATGGAGTCGCAGGCGCGGACGTTCCCGAAAAGTCTTGCGAAGTTGATCGATCTCCGTGACCGGACGTGCCGCACCCCGTGGTGTGATGCGCCGATCCGCCATCACGATCACATTCTCTCGCGCCGCAAGAAGGGGGCCACCACCGCACATAATTGGGCGGGTTTGTGCGCGGCGTGCAATTACGCGAAGGAGGGCGACGGCTGGACCGCGCGCCCCGTCAGGAGGCATGGCCGAACGCATCTCTTCGACCTCGGCACTCCGACGGGGCACCATTACCGGTCCGCGGCCCCGCGATTGCCGTCCGCGGCGCGGCGGTCGGAGATCGAAGCGATCCTCATCGCACACCTCCGTGCGTCATGCGGTGGTGGAGGTTAGCCCTTCGGTCATCCTCGTCCCCCCGACCACGATGTGAGTTCGGCGATGTCTCCGTGCAGGGCCGACTGGTACGTGAGCATCAGCTCCTCCACGCCGCCGAACTGGTCTCCGACGTTGTGGGTGTTCTCCGCCGACAATTCGCGGTCGCCGGAGCGTGCGATGAGTTCGTCGATGCGGCTGTCGAGGCTCATCGCCCGGTTGACGGCCAGCACGGACCGCAGCTGCACCTCGGCCCGGGACAGCAGGTCGCCGATCCTGGCGAGTGCGGCGACGCGGTCGACCAGTTGATCCCATACCGGCTTCAGCGCGTTGCTCCTGGCCTCGATCTGTTGACGCGCGCCGTCGGAATGGGTGGCGCGCAGCGCGTCGTCGAGTTCGATCCGGATTCCGCGCAGCGCGACGGTGTCGACGGCGATCTGGGTCAGTTCCTCGGCGAGGTCGAGTTGGTACCGCTGGATCGCGAAGTGCTCCGAATGCCAGACCGGGGAGCCGTCAATCCTGTCGAAMAGCATCCCCGCCAGGTAGAGCAGGGTGTCGTACGAGTCGGCGAATCTGTCGTTCTCGAGATCGGCGCCCTTGCCGATGGCGTCGGCGACACGTCGCCCGACCGCGGCCATCGGGGTGTTCTCCGCTGCGTGGACGAGGCGTTCCGCCGCGGTGCCTCGGGCGTAGTTGCCCGCGCGTTCGAGCGCGGTTCCGGCAATCGGCGCCGGTGTGCGTTGCAGCGCCCGGAACAGCGCCTCACGCTGATCGAGATCGAGATGGACCCCCTCGCGCCGATCCCGGCGCATCGCTCGGACACCGTTCCCGTAATGGGCGGGCGACATCACCACCGCAGACCGATAGGACTGCAGTTTGCGGCCGAGTTCGGTCGCACGGTATTTGAACAGCAGCTGCGCAGGTCCGGGACGCAGGCTGTCGGTGCGGCGCCCCATCTGGTGGTATTCGTCCGTGAGCAGACGCAGCGCTCCGAAGCCGCCGATCGACGGAATGGTGCGACCCGCGCGACGCCGGTTGGTGAGCACCTGCCGGGTGGGCGGATCGAGATGTCCGACAGCGATCAGTACGGCGGCGGCGTCCGACAGCGGGGCATGCGTGCCCGCGATCGTGGACCGTTCACACCAGTCGCGGACCTGGAAGGAGATGCGGGCACGACGCTCCTCGTACTGGGCGCTTTCCGACATCGGACCTCCTGGCAGTTCGCTGATCACCACTGTCCCAGAATTTCGTCGGACGCGCCGCGACCGATCGAGACGGGCGCGGTTCTAGGCTCTCCACCATGACCTTCACGGTGCGTGCGGTACTTCTGTTCGCGGCGGTGGCAATGGTGGCAGGGGTAGCCGGTTGCGCCCGCTCCGTCGACGGCTCCCCCGAGACCGGCGCCGTCGCGGGGCCCGCGACCACATCCGCAACCACATCGGCTGTGACGACCGCCCCGAAGACCACCACCACCACCACCACGAGGTCCACAACGGGCACCACCACCGCAAGCGCACCCCCGTCGACGACCAAGACCACGACGAGCACCCCGGCCCCGGCCGACCCGCAGGCTTTCGCCGGCACCGCGGCGGGGAGTTACTACTTCACTACGCCGAGCACCAAGTTCCACTGCGCGATCCTGACGGGCGGCGACCTCCCGACCGCCGGCTGCCACGGCCCGATGCCGGCGTCGGCGCCGAAGGTCCCGGGCGCGGGTGCGTCCGGGACCGCGGTCACGCCCAACGCGATCGAGGTCACCGGCGGTCGCCCCGGTCAGTTCGCCAGTGCCGGCGACCCGCGGTTCTATCCCCTCGACGGATCGGCCGCCCCCGCACTGTCGTATGGACGTGCGTTGCAGGTGAACGACCTGACGTGTCTCGTCGACGAGGCCGCCGGGGTGACGTGCCGCAGCGACGCCGGTCACGGATTCACGCTCTCGGACAGCGCGTTCCGGGTGTGGTGAGCCGGTTCAGCCCAGTTCGTCCGAACGCCGTTCCATCAGTGTGCGCAGCAGCGTGTTCTCCTTCGAGGTGAAGCCGATCGACTCGATGTCTCCGATTCCACGCCCGATGCCCTTGCGGACGCCGTCGAGCATTCTGGTGACGGCGCGTTCGGGAACACCGAGCCTGCCCCCGCATTCGACGAAGTGCCTGCGGTTGAGTTTGTTCGCCTTGCCGTAGAAGTCGAGGGCCATCGGGTCGCGCCACCCGAGGTACGGCTGGGTGCAGAGCAGGTCGTAGGCGGGTGTGACGCTCCACAACCCCGATTCGGCGAGTTGCACCGAGAAGTTCTTGCCGTGCAGGTCGCCGTTGCCGATCGCGTACGAATAGGCCACCAGCCGAAGTAGTTCCAGGGTGGCGACCCGCGCCGAACCGCCGCCGCGCTCACACACGCCTGCGAGTGCGGTGATCACGTTCTCGGTCTTCAGCCGGTACTTGGCTGYGGGGAACATCCCCATCACCTGGCACGCATCCTCCTGCGGGGTGCGGATGACACGGCCGGACGCATCGACTCGCCGGTCGAAACGCGCGACGAGCAGGCCGGCATTGCCCTTGCCGTCGTGCACCAGTTGGTGGTCGGCGACGGGCAACCCGCACTGCGCGGCGAGTCCCATGAAGAAGTGCTCGTTCTCGACCAACTGCGGGTACCCCTGCGGGGGTGAGAGTTTGAGAATGGCCGGACCCTTCTCGGTCGCGATCGGTGTCGAGTACATCTGGGCCGACACCTTCGCCTGCACCCCGGGCAGCGAGGTGGGGTCCAGCTTCACGGCCTCGTGCCCCGACATGTGCTCGAACAGCGCCCGCAGGTCCTGTCGTTCGACCGCGTCGGGGTCGAACACGGGTGCTGTCTCGGGCGGCGGCACCCCGGCGGGCAGGACGCGCACGTCGCCGATCGTGTCGGCTCCGACCGCCATCAGGATCGTGAGGTGATCGTCCTCGGACGTCTTGGTGGCCGCGACCGCGCCCCGCAGCCGGATCCCCTCCGGGAGCAGACCCGCGAAGAACGGCGGGACGCTGCCCCCGCTGGCACGCACCTCGGCCGACGTGGTGGGGATCGTCCACGCGACCTGCGGGGCGCCGGGGTCCTGCAGGTAGGAGGGGTCGTAACGGAAGACGACGTCCCCGCCCTCCCGCACGAGAGTGCCCGCGAGGCGGTCACCCTTGTAGACGTCGGCCCGGTCGACGCCGCTGAGGTTCTCGACCATCAGACTGTCACCTCCACGCCCGCGCGAGTGACGAGCGCCAGGCGGCATCCCATGGCGTCTGCGACGGCGTCGACGAGATCCAGCTGGACTGTCCCGCGGCCCGATTCGATCGACTGCACACTCGACCTCGACACTCCGGCCAGGTCGGCGAGCTCGGCCTGCGTCAACCCGAGCTGGTGTCGCCGTGCCACGAATCCGTCGGAGATCCCGCCGGTCTCGGTTCGCTCGCGGCGGCGTGGGGTAGCCATGGCAGCCTCCTGATCATGTCAATGCTTGTCGTCGGATGCTTAACGCCAGTGTGCGCCGATTCTGCCCCGAAGTCCATGCCTATGACTGCGAACGCAGGCTTAACGCTGGAAGTCGATGAAAACAAGCACACACCTCCCCTTTACGCTTGCGATCGCAAGCACAGGCATTGTCGCGGCACCCACCCCCTACCCTGGTTACATGCGCATAGGAGCACACGTCCGCCAGGACGAAGATCCGATCGGATACGGCGAACGGCTCGGCGCCGACGTCATTCAGATGTTCCTCACGGACCCGCAGAAATGGGAGAAGCCCCCGACGCATCCGCGGACCGACGAGATCCGCGACAGCCCCATCGACGTGGTCGTGCACTCGTCGTACGTGATCAACGTGGCCAGCCTCAACAACCGGCTCCGGATGCCCTCCCGCAACGCCGTCGCGCAGCAAGCCCAGGCCGCCGCCGACATCGGTGCGTTCGGACTTGTGGTCCACGGCGGGCACGTCCGCGACGGCGAGGACGTGAACGCGGGAATCATAAACTGGCGCAAACTGTTCGAACGCCAGGCCGACAAGGGCGGATTCCCCGTCCCCATCCTCATCGAGAACACCGCCGGCGGCGACTTCGCGATGGCGCGGCACTTCGACGCCATCGACCGGCTGTGGCAGGAGGTCGGCGATTTCGGCGCCGGCTTCTGCCTCGACACCTGCCACGCGTGGGCGGGCGGCGAGGATCTGGTGGGAGTCGTCGAACGCATCAAGGCCATCACCGGCCGCATCGACCTGGTGCACCTCAACAACTCCCGTGACGAGTTCGACTCGGCACGCGACCGGCACGCCAACCTCGCCGACGGAACCATCGACCCCGAACTGCTCGCCGAGGTCGTGCGGACCGCCGGCGCACCCGTCGTCCTCGAGACGCCGGAGGAGGGGCTGTCCGAGGACCTCGCGTATCTGCGGGAGACCGTCGGTTAGTCGCCCAGCCGGCCGGTCAGCCTGCGGTACCGCTCCTCGCTGACCGGATTCAGGCCCTCCACGGTGACGTCGGTGCCGCGGCTCGCGTACTTCGTGGTGATGCCATCGAGCGCGGCCACGGTGGAGGCGTCCCAGATGGTGGCGCCCGACAGATCGATGACCACGCGGCCGGGGTCGTCCGCGTAGTCGAACGAGAACACGAGGTCGTTGGACGAGGCGAAGAACAGCTGACCGCTCACCCGGTACGTCTTCACGTCGCCGTCGAGTTCGCCGCGCACGTCCACCATGTGCGCCACCCGGCGCGCGAACAGCACCATCGCGACGAGCACACCGACACCCACGCCGATCGCGAGATTGTCCGTCGCGAGGGTGCCCGCGACGGTGCTGAGCATCACCAGCGTCTCGCTCAGCGGCATCCGCCGGAGTGTGCGGACGCTGTGCCAGTCGAAGGTCGTGGCGGCCACCAGCACCATCACGGCGACGAGCGCCGCCATCGGAATGGTTCCCACCACGTCGCCGAGACCGACCACGAGAATCAGCAGAAACGCACCCGACAGGAACGTCGACAGCCGGGTTCGCGCCCCACCGGTCTTGACGTTGATGATGGTCTGCCCGATCAGCGCGCACCCGCCCATGCCGCCGAAGAGCCCGGTCACGATGTTCGCGACGCCCTGCCCCCACGACTCACGCGTCTTGTCCGAATGCGTGTCGGTGACCGAGTCCACGAGTTTGGCGCTCATCAACGATTCGAGGAGTCCGACGACGGCCATCGCCAGCGCGAACGGCGCGATGATGCGCAGGGTGTCGACCGTGAGCGGAACGTCCGGCAGCCCGATGAGAGTCGGCAGGCCGTCGGGCAGTTCGCCCTGATCCCCGACGGTGGGCACCGCGACACCGGCGAGGACGGTGAACGCGGTGAGTCCGACGATCACGAGCAGCGGCGCGGGCACGGCCGTGGTCAGCCGGGGGATCCACACGAGCAGCGCGAGACCGGCGGCGAGGAGCGCGTACACCGCCCACGGCACGTTCGTCAGATACGGGAACTGGTGCACGAAGATGAGGATTCCCAGCGCATTGCAGAAGCCGACCATCACGCTGCGGGGCAGGAACCGCATGAGCCGCGCCACGCCGAGGACGGCGAGGACGATCTGCATCGCACCGCCGAGGAAGACCGCCGCAATGAGGTACTGCAACCCGTGCGACGCCATCAGCGGGGCGAGCACCAGCGACACCGAACCGGTAGCCGCGGAGATCATCGCGGGACGGCCGCCGGTGAACGCGATGGTCATCGCCATGATCGCGGCGGTGAACAACCCCACCCGCGGATCGACCCCCACGATGATGGAGAACGACAGGGCCTCCGGGATAAGCGCCATCGCCACGACGAGCGCGGACAACGACTCGATACGAAACACTGTCGGATGCAGCCACACCGGCCGTCGGAGAGCGAGAGAGGGCACGGTGAGACAATCCTTCTTCCTGAACGGGACTCGGAAGATCCTATCCGGGCGGCGTTCGACCAGTACGGTTAGCTGATCCGCCGACAGAGGAGGAACACCGTGCGACGCACACTTCCGGCCGCCCTGATCGCCGTCCTGACCGCGCTGTCGCTGGCGGGGTGTGGGAACTCCGATTCGGGGCCGGTCATCGACCAGGTACGCGAATCGGGCGTCCTGAAGGTCGGCACCGAGGGCACGTACACACCGTTCAGCTACCAGGGTCCCGACGGTCAGCTCACCGGGTACGACGTGGATGTCATCCGCGCGGTCGGCGACAAACTCGGCGTGTCCGTCGAGTTCACCCAGACCCCGTGGGACTCGATCTTCGCGGGCCTCGAGGCGAAACGCTACGACCTCGTCGCCAACCAGGTGACCGTCAACGACGAGCGCACCCAGAAGTACGACCTGTCGACGCCGTACACCTACTCCGAGGGTGTGATCGTCACCCGCGCCGACGACAACGCCATCACCTCGCTCGCCGACCTGAACGGCAAGACGACGGCGCAGTCCGCGACGAGCAACTGGGCGCAGGTGGCCAGGGACGCGGGCGCGAACGTCGAATCCGTCGAGGGCTTCGTGCAGGCCATCACGCTGCTCAAGGACGGCCGGGTGGACGCCACCGTCAACGACAATCTGGCCGTCGCCGAATACCAGAAGCAGACCGGCGACACCGGGGTGAAGATCGCCGCCGAGACCGGGGACACGAGCGAGCAGGCGTTCGCGGCCCGCAAGGACAGCGGCCTGATACCCGACATCGACAAGGCCCTGGACGAACTGCGCGCCGACGGAACGCTCGCACAGATCTCGCAGAAGTACTTCGGCACCGACGTGTCGGCACCGACCAACTGAGAGCCTGCCCGTGGACGACGCAACGGTCCAGCTGATCCTGGACAACCTGTGGCCGATGCTGAAGGCCACGATCACCATGACGATTCCCCTGACGATCATCAGCTTCACCATCGGTCTGGTGATCGCGTTGCTGGTGGCGCTCGCCCGGATCTCGTCGATCAGACCGCTGTCGATGCTGGCCCGCTTCTACGTCTCCATCATCCGCGGCACCCCGCTGCTGGTGCAGTTGTTCATCGTGTTCTACGCACTGCCGCAGTTCGGTGTGACGCTCGAACCGTTCCCGGCCGCGGTGATCGCGTTCAGCCTCAACGTCGGCGGCTACGCGGCCGAGGTGATCCGGGCGGCGATCCTGTCGATCCCCAAGGGACAGTGGGAAGCCGCGCAGACCATCGGCATGGGCTACACCACCACGCTGCAGCGGATCGTGCTGCCGCAGGCCACGCGGGTGGCCGTCCCGCCGCTGTCCAACACGCTGATCTCACTGGTGAAGGACACATCGCTGGCGTCGACGATCCTGGTGACCGAACTGCTGCGCGTCGCCCAGCTCGCGGCCGCGCCGACGTTCGACTTCTTCGCCCTCTACGGCATCGCGGCGCTGTACTACTGGGTGATCTGTATCTTCTTGTCGGCCGTCCAGGTCCGGCTCGAAGCCCGACTCGACAGGTATGTGGCCCGATGACCGACACCCCTCCCCTGCTTCAGGTATCCGGCGTCGAGAAGTCGTTCGGCGACCATCACGTTCTGCGCGACATCAGCTTCGACGTCGGGGCGGGCACGGTGACCGTCATCATCGGACCGTCGGGCTCCGGCAAGACGACGGTGTTGCGGACCCTCAATGCCCTGGACGTGGCGGACCGCGGGGTGATCTCCATCGGTGACGAGTCGGTGGACTTCGGCGCCGAGGTGGGCCGGTCGGCGCTGGCCAGGTTCCGCGCGCAGAGCGGCATGGTGTTCCAGGCCCACAATCTGTTTCCGCACAAGACGGCGATCCAGAACGTCACCGAGGGCCCGATCGTGGTGCAGAAGCGGCCCAAGGCCGAGGCGCGTGCGGACGCGATGCGGTTGCTGACGCAGGTCGGTCTCGCGGAGAAGGCGGACCAGTACCCGTACGAGTTGTCGGGCGGTCAGCAGCAGAGGGTCGGTATCGCCCGCGCGCTCGCCCTGAAGCCGAAACTGATGCTGTTCGACGAGCCCACGTCCGCGCTCGACCCGGAACTGGTCGGCGAGGTGTTGCGGGTGATCCGGGATCTCGCGACCGAGGGCTGGACGATGGTGATCGTGACCCACGAGATCCGGTTCGCGCAGCAGGTGGCCGACCAGGTGCTGTTCGTCGACAACGGTGTCGTACTCGAACGCGGCACCCCGAAAGACGTACTCGTCAATCCGACCAGTCCACGACTACGACAGTTCCTTCACCGGATCCTCGACCCGCTGTGAACGGTCAGCGCAGCGATTTCTCCATCAGCACGACGCTCGGCCACTCCACATCGAAGTCCCGGCGACCCACCAGGAAGAATCCCTGCTCCTCGTAGTAGTCGCGGAGCCGGGCGTTGGTTTCGACGCATTCGATCCGCACGACGGACGCGTCCTCGGAGCGGGCGTGCTCGTCGACCCACCGCAGCAACTGGGCGCCCAGTCCGGCGCTGGCGTGCCTGCGGTCGGTCATGACCCGGGCGACGTAGGCGGCCGGAATGTCGTCCTCGAGCCACACGTCCGGATCGGATCGCAGCACCCGGAGCGCCCCCACCACGATCCCCGCGAACAGCGCGACCCGCCATTCCCCGAACTCGATCTGCTCACGCACGTCGGCGAGCGAGACCTCACCGCGGGCGGGCGGATCGATTTCCCTGGCCAGGAGCCAATCCTCTGCGTCCCAGTGCATCTGAACGATGTCTTCAGCCTGCTCGAGTTCTGCCCGCTCCACGGTGACCGCCATGCACACACAGTAACCATCCCGCTGCGAGAACAAACCACCGCTGTAGCCGTGTCTATCTGCGACGATGTGACTGGAGTTACAGTTACATCCTGGGACAGTTACCTCAGGGCGGTGGTAGCGATGAACCTGTTTCGTGCGGTGGTCCTGATGACACTGTCCACCTGCGCGGCCGCGTATGTGTGCACCCACCCTCCGCGCGCGGCCGCCCAGCCCCTCGGGCCCGAATCCATTCTCCCGTCCCCCATCCTGGACGACGACTTCTTCGTGTGGCCGCCGAACGTCGCGGAGTTCGCGGCCGGCGAGATCATCCGCTCACGGGAAGTGACGCTCCGGGCGGTGCCGAACCCGCTGGTGCCGCACCGGGCCCACCAGATCATGGTGCGTTCCAACGATTCCAAGGACCGCCCCGTGCCGGTGACCGCGACGGTGCTGGTGCCGACGGCGGAGTGGACCGCGCCGGGTCCGAGACCGGTGGTCGACTACAACATGCCCATCGACTCGCTGGGCGCCCGGTGCACACCGTCCTACAAGATGGTGCACGACTGGCAGACCCTCGACCTGGACATCCCACCGGTGCTCTCGCTCTTCCTCGCGAAGAACTACGCGGTGCTCGTGCCCGACCACCAGGGACCACGGATGGCGTACAGCGCGGGGCGGATGGCGGGTCATGCCGTGCTCGACAGCATCCGCGGCATGAGGCGGCTTCCCGGCCTCGGGCTCTCGGACAGCCCGGTTCTCGCGACCGGATACAGCGGTGGTGCGATCGCCACCGGCTGGGCGGCGCAACTGCAGCCGACGTATGCACCGGACGTGCAACTCGCCGGCGCCGCCGCGGGCGGAACCCCCGCCGATTTCGGGTTGCTCCGCAGGACGATGAACGGCCAACTCAGTTCGGGTGTGTACCTGTCCGCCGTCCTCGGGCTCGCCCGCGAATACCCGGAGATGCTGATGCTGGCGAATCCGCTCGGTGTGGTGCTGGCGACGTCGCCGCTGAAGGACCAGTGCATCCTGGCCCTCGCACCGGCCGGGGTCGCCTCGCTGCCCGCCGAACTGTTCGCCGCCGTCCCCGACCCGTTCGGCAATCCCACAGCCCGAACGGTGGTCGCCGAGAACAGGATGGGCGCGCTCACCCCGACCGCGCCGGTGCTGCTGTATCACGGGTCGTCGCGAGTGTTCCTCGGCGACGAGTGGATCCCGGAGGACGGGGTGATCACACTGCAGCAGGAGTGGTGCCGCGGCGGTGCCGACGTCACCTATGCCCCGCAGTTCGGCGAGCACCTCACCGCCGCCGTGTTCGCGTTGCCCGAGGTGGTGCGCTGGATCGACGACCGGCTGGCCGGAGTGCCTGCGCCCGCGGGGTGCCGCTGACGGCTACCCGTGCCCGTGCGGCAGCAGCAGATCGGCCTGCCCGACCCCGGCGACGCGTGCCTCGTCGAGCCACGTCGCGGTCTGCTCCCGCGCCCGCGTGATCAGTTCGTCGGCGTCGCCGAAATCGGCGGGACTCGTGTCCAGCGGGCACAGCGGGGGCACCACCCGGATGTCCGCGACGCTCTCGTACCGCTCGATGTCGAGGGCGAGCCGCTGATTGATCGCGAGCGTCACCCCGAGCAACCCCATGCCCAGCGCACTTCCGGGGACCTTCGACAGGGTGCAGGCATATCCGGTGGGCAGTACCCACACGGTCGTCGCCCCCAGTTCGATCGCATGGGAGATGGGGGTGTTGTTGACGACCCCGCCGTCCATCAGCGCCCGGCCGTCGATCACCACGGGTGGGAGGATGCCGGGCAGCGACGCGCTGGCGGTGACGGCGTCGACGGCAGGCCCCGTCGACAGCCGGACGTCCTTGCCGGTGAGCACGTCGACGGCGATGACGTGCAGCGGGATCGGCGCATCCTCCATCCGTTCGAACCGCAGATGCTGCGCCAGCAACTTCCTGATGGCGCGGTTGGAGACCAGGTGGTTGCGGAGCCCGACGAAACCGGTGAACCCGGTGAGCAATCCGGCGGGAAACACCGCGCTGCGGGTGAGACCGCGCCACAGGTCGGCCAGTTCGCGCAGGTCCGCGTCGGAGGAACCGCCGGCGAGCCAGGCGCCGTTGAGCGCACCGACGGACGTGCCGACGATGAGGTCCGGCCGAATTCCCCTGCCGATCAGGGTCTGCAACATTCCGACCTCGATTGCCCCGAGGCTCGCCCCACCCGACAGAACGAAAGCTGTTGTCATGCCGCCACCGTAGCCGGTCAGCCTCGGCGGTACAGGCTCGCGATGTCGTCCGCGAAGCGCTCGGTCACCACGGGCCGCTTGATCTTCAGGGTGGCGGTCAGCTCCCCGCCGGCCTCCGTGAGGTCGCGGTCCAGCACGACGAACCGTTTGATCGACTCCGTGTGCGAGACGGTGGTGTTCGCGTCGTCCACGGCGTCCTGCAGGTCTCCGCGCAGTTCCTCGTCGTCACGCAGGTCCGCCACCRTGGCTTCGGACGGCTTGCCGTGCGCGGCCTTCCACTTGCCGAATTCCGGCGGATCCACGGTCAGCAGGGCCCCGATGAACGGGCGGCCGTCGCCCACCACCACCGCCTGCGAGACGAGGGGATGCGAGCGCAGCCGGTCCTCGAGCGGACCCGGTGACACGTTCTTGCCGCCGGCGGTGATCAGCAGATCCTTCTTGCGACCGGTGATGGTGACGTACCCGCTCTCGTCCAGGTCGCCGAGGTCGCCGGTGCGAAACCAGCCGTCGTCCAGCACTTCCCGGGTGGCGTGTTCGTTGCGCCAGTAGCCGCCGAACACGACGCCGCCGCGCAGTTCGATCTCGCCGTCCTCGGCGATGCGCACACTGTTGCCGCCCAGCGGCTGACCGACCGTCCCGATCCGCTGGGCGCCGGGGACGTTGACGCAGTGCGCGGCCGTCGATTCGGTGAGTCCGTAGCCCTCGTAGACCGGAACCCCGATGCCGCGGAAGAAATGGCCGAGCCTGGGCATGAGCGCCCCGCCACCCGAGATCGCCCACCAGCAGTCGCCGCCCAGGGCGGCACGGAGTTTCGCGTAGACGAGTATGTCGGCGACCGCGTGCTCGAGCCGGAGCCGCAGCGGCGCACCGCCGGTGTCCTGGGCCTCGCTGTACGCCACCGCCGTGGCCTCGGCGAAGTCGAAGATCCGCTTCTGCAGGCCTCCACCCGACGCCGCCTTGCGCGCCGCGCCGTCCCGCACCTTCTCGAACACGCGGGGAACACCGAGGATGGTGTTGGGCCGGAAACGTTCGAATTCACCCGTGACCGTGCCGAAGTCGGACCAGTGCGCCTGCGTCGCCCCGCCTTCGAACATCGCCAGCGACACCGCCCGCGCCAGCACGTGCGCCAGCGGAAGGAACGTCAGCACGCGGTTGCCCGGCCGGGCGACGTCGCCGATCGGCGCCGCGAGCAGCGACCGCACCTCCGACAGGAAGTTCCGGTGGGTGAGGATGCAGCCCTTGGGACGACCCGTGGTACCGGACGTGTACACGAGTGAGGCGAGATCGTTGGCGGTCAGCGCCACCACCCGCTTGAACACCTCGGAATCGTCGATCGACAACCCGTCCGTGATGAGCGTGCCCACCGCGTCCTCGTCGATGGTGAGGATGCGCTTCAGCGTGTAGGGGATGCCGTCACCCTCGAAACTCGACGCGTGGGCGGGGGTCTCCACGAGCGCGGCCACGGCCCCCGAATCCTCGATGATCCACCGGATCTGGTCGTGCGAGGAGGAATCGTAGATCGGGACGGACGCCGCGCCCGCCGCCCAGATCGCGTAGTCGAGCAGCGACCATTCGAATCTGGTCGACGACAGCAGTGCCACCCGGTCGCCGGGGCGTACCCCGTTGGCGATCAGACCCTTCGCGACCCCGGTGACGAGTGCACCGAAGTCCTTGGCCGTCACGTCGACCCACCCGCCGGACTCCGGACGCGTGTACATCACCCGATCCGGGTAGCTCTCGGCGTGCGCGAACACCCGGAGCACGGCGTTCTCGTGATCCGACACGGTGAACGTCGGGGCGCTGGTGTACTCACGCACGGGTGCCGTCTCCGATGCTGTCGTCTGTGTCGCCGCCCTGGCGGAACTTGCGGAGGTGCCGGGCGAACGCGGCGATCTCGGCGTCCGACCACGAGGCCACCCGGTCGCGGACTTCCTCCACCCGGCGGGCGTCGGCGCCGGCCAGCACCGCGACGCCGCCGTCGGTGAGGCTCAACGGGTGACCGCTGCGCAGCGGTCCCGGTTCGGCGTGCACCCAGCCCTCGTCGATGCAGCCCCGGAGTTGACGCGACACGGTGGAGCGGTGCACGCCGAACGCGTCCGAGATCTGGGTGGCCCGGCAACCCGGATTGCGGGCGACGAAGGAGAGCAGCGAATGTTGAGCGAACGTCGGGGATCCGACGGGAGGGCGGTCACCGGCGACCAGTTGACGGACGAGGCGGACGAGTTCGTCATGGACGGCCACCACGCCCGACGCGGGCGTTTCCTCCGGCTCGACCTCGTTGTGTTGCACACCGCAACTGTATCCGACCACCCTGGCGTCGACCACCCGCACCCCCGATTCCCGTTGCCCTTCGCTCGACTCACGTTCTGCCCATACTGCTACCGATGCGCCGGAAATTCATTCGGCCACAAACGTCACACGGTCACAATTGGAGAACGCTTTTCGCGCACCGCTACCGGCCGGACAACGGCCGGCGCCGGAAAAGCCGTTGCGGCCTGCGGCCCGGCCGATGCACTGTGTGCGCATGCTGATCAGACGCGAGAATGCAGGCGACGTCGACGCGGTGGCCGAGGTGCACCGGCAGGCTTTCGACGGCGACGCTCCCGTCGAAGTCGGACTCGTGACCCGGTTGCGGTCGAGCGACGACTGGATTCCGCAACTGGCCCTCGTCGCCGAAATCGACGGAACCGTCGTCGGCCACGTCTGCCTGACCCGCGCAACCGTCGACGCCACGGACGTACTCGCACTCGGCCCGATCGGCGTCCTCCCCGGTCTCCAGCGCGACGGGGTGGGTTCGGCGCTGATGCACGCCGTGCTCGGCGGCGCCGACGCCAGGGACGAACCGCTCGTCGCACTGCTCGGTCACCTCGACTACTACCCGCGGTTCGGCTTCGTCTCCGGAACGTCGGTCGGGATCGAGCCGGACCAGCCGTCGTGGTCGTCCCACTTCCAGGTACGCCGGCTCGCATGCTGGGATCCGTCCATCACCGGCACGTTCCGGTACGCCGCGCCCTTCTACGACCTGTGACGTCGAATCCGCTGGTAGTTTGAGGTGGAACATGTCACGGGGGTGAGCCGGAACCGAGGTAGGGAAACGATGGAGAACGCGGCCGACGGCGCCAGGGCAGGCGAGCCTGTGGATGCGTCCGTCACGACGACCATCGTCCGCCGGGTCCTCCGCGGCTGCGACGAGGAGTTCGCCGACTGGATTCAGACCGGGCTCGGACTCGCCCGCCTGTTCCCCGGGTTCCTCGGCGGGGGGTGGCTCAAGGAGAGCAGCACCTCCGATGTCTGCGTGATCGTCCTGAAGTTCGAAACCCAAGCCGCACTCGACAACTGGTTGACGTCGTCGCTGAGGAACGGGTGGCTCAGGACCGGCGGCAACATCGCGGTCGAGGCGCCGAACGAGCCGGCGTCGAACGTAGAGAGCCTGTTCGAGCGTCCCCGGCTCTGACGAACCGCCGTCAGGCGGACTCCCCCGGGATCGGGGCCCCCGCCGGCATCCCCTCCCCCAGATAGGTCTGATAGAACGGCCGCCAGTCCGCGGACGCATCGCGACGGTGGCCTGGCGTGTCCGCCCCGTCGAGGTGCCGGTCGAGGTCGGCGAGACAGACACTCCACCCGGCGGCGTTCCTGGCCGCCGTGTTGCGGACCTCGAGAACATTCACGAGCGTCAGTGCGCACCCCTCCGCGGTCGGCTCGACCTCGAAGTGGATCTCGTCCCCGCCCCAGGTGAACGCCAGGGTGTACGGCGCGCCGTACACCAGGACCGTCCCCGTCTCGGGGTCGCTGTGCGGGTCCGGGAAGAATTCGATGTCGCCGCCGGCGTAGGTGTCGAGCCGGACCCGAGACGGAAACCAGTGCGCGAGTTCGTCCGGCTCCGACACGGCCTCCCACAGCCTCTGCACGGCGAACGGGTACGTGCACCGGAACCGCACGGCGGGACGACCCTTGAACTCGAAATACCTTCCGTGGATCACCGGCCCACTCCTCGCTGTCGCACCTGACGACAGCTTGACACGCGAGACCGGCGTCCACACCGAAGTTGGCGGACAATTCCGCGCACCCTCCTCCCTTTCTGTCGGACAACTCCCCTACGGTGGCGGAGTGACGTCGCCTTGGTCGGAGGGACAGGTCGCATCGGTGGCGCCCGATGCCGGCTCGCTCGCTGCCGCCGCAAAGCTGTCGGCCGCGTGGACGCAGACGGGCGGCAACGGCGACGCACTGTGGGGACTGTGCCAGGGCAGCGGCAAGAGCCCCTACCGATCGGTCGTCGACCTCACCGGTCCGGCGTACCACTGCTCGTGCCCGAGCCGGAAGTTTCCGTGCAAGCACACGCTCGGGCTGCTGCTGATCTGGTCGCAGGGCCGGGTTCCGGAGCAGTCCGAACCGCCCGAGTTCGTGAACGACTGGCTGAGCCGGCGGGCCGGGCGGGCCGTGCCCGCGGCGGCCACGAGGACGGCCGGTGCGAAGGCCACCGAACGCCGAGCGGAACGAGTGGCGGCGGGCCTCGACGAACTCGACCTGTGGCTTACCGACCAGATCCGGGGCGGGCTCGGTGCGGCCGACATCTCGGCGTCCGCGTTCGACGCCATCGCGGCCCGCATGGTCGACGCACAGGCGCCGGGCGTCGCGTCCGCCCTGCGCCGCCTTCCGAGCGGCGTGGCCACCCGCGCCGACTGGCCGGACCGGTTGCTCCGCGAATACGCCAGGCTGCACCTTCTCGTCGTCGCCCATCGCCGCCTGCGCGAACTACCGGAACCGTTGCAGGCGTCGGTGCGTTCGCACGTCGGCTACCCGGTGGCCACCGACAGCGTGCGAGGCGAGCCGGGAGTCCGCGACCGGTGGATGGTCCTGGGTATGCAGACCACCGAGGAGAAGCGCCTCTTCACCCGCAAGGTGTGGTTGCTCGGCCGCGACCACGGTCGGCGCGCGATCCTCCTGGACTTCGCGCACGGCTCCGCCAACTTCTCGACGGTGATCCCGCCGCTCGGATCGCTCGTCGACGCCACCCTGCACTTCTACCCCGGCGCCGCGCCGCTGCGCGCCCAGTTCGGCGACACCCACGAGCCGCCCGAACCGTTCACGACGGTCGCACCGAGCGACATCGATACCGCACTCGACGACTTCGCCGCCGCGGTCGGAGCCGACCCGTGGATCCGCTCGTGGCCCGCCCTGCTCACCGGAGTCACCCCGGCATACGACGGCGGAAGCTGGTTCGTCGTCGACGGGCAGGGACGCGCGCTGCCGCTGTCCGGCGAGGATCCGGTCCTGTGGCGACTGCTCGGAATGTCCGGCGGCAGTCCCGTCACCGTGTTCGGGGAGTGGACCAGCGACTCCCTCGTTCCCGTGTCGGTGTTCGATCGTGGCGACGTGTACCCGCTCGTGGCCGCCGCGCCGTCGACCGCGGGGAGTCGGCGATGAGCGAACTCCTGTCCGCCGCACTGCTCGGCACGGCACGTTCCACTCCCTCGTTCGAGGGTCTGGCCACCGGCGAACTGGCGCAGTCGGTCGGTGGTGACCCGGCGGAGACCCTGCTGGGCGCCGCCGCGCTCGAGAACGCGTACCGCGACGGCGGAGTCGCCGCCTCCACCCGCGTGCTGCCCGCGCCCGCCGAGGACGATCCGCGGCTGCAGTTGCCGCCCGCGTCCGCCGCGCACCTGATGCAGTTGCTCGCCGCCAAATCGTGGACACTCACCGAGTGGTTTGCGGTGGTCGCCGAGCGGGGATACCGCGCGCCCGATCATCTCGTCGCCGACCTGATGGCGGTGGCACGCACGAACGACATCCACCGCGAGAGCATCCTGCGATTGGCAGGCCCCCGCGGCCAGTGGCTCGCCGCCCAGAACCCGGACTGGTCGATGCTGGTCCGGCGGTCCGATCGCACCGACGTGTGGACGCACGGCGCGCACCTGGAACGGCTGCTCTGGCTCACGACGATGCGGGCGGTGAACCCGGCGATCGCGCTGGCCGAACTGCGTCGCACCTGGGATTCCGAACGGGGCGAGCACCGGGCGGCGTTCATCGCGGTCCTGGGCACGGGGCTCGGCGACGCCGACTCGGACCTGCTCGAGCACGCACTCGACGACCGGCGGAAAGAGGTGCGGCAGCAGGCGGTCCAGTTGCTGCGGCAGCTGCCGAACTCCGCGTACGCCGAGCGGATGGCCGCCCGCGCCCGCGCGTGGGTGCGGGTGGAGAAGAAGCCGTTGCGCACCCGCCTCGTGGTGAACATGCCGGGTTCCCTGGACGATTCGGCCCGTCGCGACGGAATCGAGGACGTCCACTTCAAGAACAAGGGAATCCGCAGCTGGTGGTTGCGGATGGTGGTCACCGCCGCCCCCTTGCCGGTGTGGGAAGGCATGATCGGCTCGGCCTCCGGCGCGTGGGAGATCCGGATCGAAGACCAGTGGCGGGAGGTGATGATGGAGGCGTGGACCAACGCCACCGTGCTCCAGCGCAATCCGCGCTGGGCGTCCGCCCTGCTGCACCGTGAGGGACGGACGACCGAACGTCGCGTGGTGCCGATCGTCCCCGCTCGCGAACGGCTCGCCTACATTCTGTCGGGCCACGCCGACAGCTACCTGCTGGGCGTCGACGGCGCCGCACTGTTCGAGGGGCTCCCCCACCCGTGGCCGCTGGACCTCGCCGAACGGGTGATCGCCCGCCTCGAGGACGTGGCCGGGCGGCACGCCGAGACCGGCAAGGACCTCGGTCAGTTCTCCCGGCACAGCCACTATTCGACCCTCCGCAGCGCGGAGACACACTTCCCGTTCGCTGCGGCGCCGCTGCTCCGGGCGGCCGCCGAACGCACCCGTGACCCGGGCTGGCAGCAGGCGTTCGCCACTGTCGCCGCCAACATCGACCATCGCAGAACAGTCCTGAAGGAGCTCGAGTGACCGAGATCGCGGCCGGCCCGGCCGACCTGCTACGACCCCACGCCGAGCAGGCCTACGCCGACGAACTCGCCGCCCTCGCCGCGCAGGACACCCGGCCCCGGCCACCGTCGTGGAAGTTGTCGCCGTGGGCGGTCGTGACGTACCTGCTCGGCGGCGAACTCGACGACGGCACGGTCATCACCCCCAAGTACGTCGGTCCCCGGCGGCTGATCGAGGTAGCGGTCGCGACGCTCGCCACCGACCGCGCACTGCTTCTGCTCGGCGTGCCCGGAACCGCCAAGACGTGGGTGTCCGAACACCTGTCGGCTGCGGTGTCCGGCGAGTCGACCCTGCTCGTCCAGGGAACGTCGGGCACACCCGAGGAGGCCATCCGGTACGGCTGGAACTACGCGAGGCTCCTCGCCGAGGGTCCGACCGCGGGCGCACTCGTTCCGTCCCCGGTGATGACGGCCATGCAGGGTGGCCGTATCGCGCGCGTCGAGGAACTGACCCGCATTCCCGCCGACGTGCAGGACGCGCTCATCACCGTGCTGTCGGAGAAGACGCTGCCGATCCCCGAACTGGGCACCGAGGTGCAGGCCACCAAGGGTTTCAACCTGATCGCCACCGCCAACGACCGAGACCGCGGCGTCAACGACCTGTCCTCCGCGCTGCGCAGGCGTTTCAACACGGTCGTCCTGCCCCTGCCCGCCGACGAGGAGGACGAGGTCGCCATCGTCGCGCGGCGAGTCGAGCAACTCGGGTCCTCCCTGGAACTGCCGGCAGTCCCGGCGACGGACGACGAGATCCGGCGTGTGGTCACCGTGTTCCGGGAACTGCGGTCCGGCGCCACGAGCGACGGTCGCACCAAGCTGAAGTCGCCGTCCGGAACGCTGTCGACGGCGGAGGCGATCTCCGTGGTCACCAACGGACTCGCCCTCGCCGCGCACTTCGGGGACGGGGTGCTCCGTCCCTCCGACGTCGCCGCAGGCATCCTCGGGTCCGTACTGAAGGACCCGGTGGCCGACCGGGTGGTGTGGACGGAATACCTCGAGGCCGTGGTCCGCGAACGGGAGGGCTGGGCCGACTTCTACCGGGCGTGCCGCGAGGTCACCGGGTGAGCACCAGGGCGATGAGCCCGCCGGCGGGCGACGTCCGAGTCTTCGGCATCCGCCACCACGGGCCCGGTTCCGCACGATCGGTGCGTCGCGCGCTCGACGAGTTCGTCCCCGACGCCGTGCTGATCGAAGGGCCCGCCGACGCCGATCCGCTGGTCGCGCTGACCGCGTCCGGCACCATGGAACCCCCGGTGGCGCTGCTCGCGTATGCCACCGGCGAACCCCGGACGGCGGCGTTCTGGCCGTTCGCCGTGTTCTCCCCGGAGTGGCAGGCGCTGTCGTGGGCGGCCGGACACGGCGTCGACGTGCGCTTCTGCGACCTTCCGGCCGCCAACACCCTCGCCGCCGACCGCGCCGAGTCCCGTTCCGAGGATCCACTGGCGGCGCTGGCCGCGGCGGCCGGCTACGACGACACCGAACGCTGGTGGGACGCCGTCATCGAATCCGGTTCGGGGGCCGACTCGTTCGACGCGATCACCGACGCCATAACCGCGCTGCGCGGCACCGTCGAACTCGACGAACCCACCAGCAGACGCGAGGCGTACATGCGCCAGACCCTGCGGAAGGTGATCAAGGGCGGTGCCGTGCGGATCGCGGTGGTGTGCGGCGCCTGGCACGCCCCGGCACTCGCCGGACCCCTCGGACCGGCCACCGCGGACGCGCGAATCCTCAAGGGAATCCCCAAGATCAAGACCTCGCTGACGTGGGTGCCGTGGACGCATTCGCGGCTGTCCACGGCGTCCGGATACGGCGCCGGCATCACCTCCCCCGGCTGGTATCACCACCTGTTCACCGCCCCAGACCGCACGATCACCCGGTGGCTCACGAAGGTCGCGCGGGTGCTGCGGGACGAGGACCTTCCCGTGTCGAGTGCACACGTCATCGAATCCGTCCGTCTCGCAGACACGTTGGCCGCGTTGCGGGCGCGGCCGCTGGCCGGACTCTCCGAGGTCACCGAAGCCACCCGCGCCGTGATGTGCGACGGGGACGACGTCCTGCTCGACCTGATCACGCGTCGCCTCGTCGTCGGCGAGGCCCTCGGCGCCGTCCCCGACGACACCCCGACCGTTCCGCTCGACGCCGACCTGCGTGCCCGGGCGAAGACCCTGCGCCTGAAGCAGCAGGCCACCGAGAAGACCATCGACCTCGACCTCCGCCGGGACAACGACGTCGCGCGGTCCCGGCTCCTGCACCGCCTGCAGATCCTCGGTGTCGACTGGGGCACCCCGGCCGACAGCGACGTCCGYGGCACCGGCACGTTCCGTGAGACGTGGTCGCTCACCTGGCAACCCGAACTGGCGGTGTCGATCATCGAGGCGTCGCTGTGGGGCACCACCGTCGAGGCCGCGGCGACGGCGAAGGTCCGTGAGGAGGCGGCGGCCGGCGACGTCTCCCTCGCCCGGCTCACCGGGCTGCTCGAGCAGGCGCTGCTGTCGGATCTCGGCGACGCCCTGGCCGAACTGTTGCGCGCGCTGGAGACCGCGGCCACGCTCGACCACGACGTCATGCACCTGATGGACGCGCTGCCCGCGCTGACCCGCACCCTGCGGTACGGCGACGTCCGCGGCACCGACGTCTCGTCCCTCACCCGCGTCACCGACAGCCTCCTCGTCCGTATCTGCGCGGGACTGCCGTCGGCGATGTCCGGTTTGGACGACGACAGTGCCCTCGACCTGCGCCGCGCCGTCGACGACGTCCACGCGGCGGTGATGTTGCGCGACGACGACCGTGCGTCGGCGCGGTGGCTCGGCACGCTCACCGGCCTCGTCGACCGCACCGACGTGAACGGCCTCGTGATCGGGCGCATGGTCCGACTACTCCGCGACGCGGGCGCCGTCAGCGAAACCGAGGCCGCCACCCGGCTGTCGCGGGCGCTGTCCGTGGGCGCCGACCCGTCGGCCAAGGCCGGGTGGGTCGACGGCTTCCTCGGCGGCGGAGGGCTGCTGCTGGTCCACGACCGGCAACTGCTGCGACTGCTCGACGGGTGGGTGTCGGGGCTGCGCGAGCAGGATTTCGTCGACGTGCTGCCGCTGCTGCGGCGCACGTTCGGCAGCTTCGAGACCGGGGAACGCCGGGCCATCGGACAGTCCGTCGAGGGTGGCTCCACGGCCGAGACCCCCGCCGAGGTCGATGCCCGGCGCGGCACCGTCGCGATCCGCACCGTCGCCGACATCCTGGGGGTGACGTCGTGACCGAAGACGCGGAGCGGCTACGTCGGTGGCGACTCCTGCTCGGCAACGCCGCCGAGGAATCCACCGGCGGACTGGCGTCCAGGACGGACGCGGCGATGGACGGCGCACTGGCCGCGCTGTACGACACCAGCAGCGACGGGTCGAAGAGCCGCCGGCGCACTGCGGGTCTCGGCGGATCGGCACCGAAGGTCGCACGCTGGCTCGGCGACATCCGCACCTACTTCCCGAGCAGCGTCGTGCAGGTGATGCAGAAGGACGCCATCGACCGGCTCGGCCTCACCCAACTGCTCCTCGAACCCGAACTGCTCGACGCCGTCGAACCGGACGTCCACCTCGTCGGCACCCTCCTGAGCCTCAACCGGGTGATGCCCGAGACCAGCAAGGCCACCGCCCGGATGGTCGTCGAGAAGGTGGTCCGGGAGGTGGAGGACCGGATCGCGCAGAAGACCAGAACCGCCGTCACCGGTGCCCTCAACCGTTCCGCCCGAATCACCAATCCCCGGCACCGCGACATCGACTGGAATCGCACCATCCGCGCCAACCTCGCGCACTACCTGCCCGAGCACAAGACGGTGGTGCCGGAGCGGTTGCTCGGCTACGGCCGCCGATCGCAGGCCGTGCAGCGCGACGTCGTCCTCGCCATCGACCAGTCCGGCTCGATGGCGTCGAGCGTCGTGTTCGCGTCCGTGTTCGGCGCGGTGCTCGCGTCGATGCGCGCGCTGAAGACGTCGCTGGTCGTGTTCGACACGGCAGTCGTCGACCTCACCGACAAGCTGTCCGATCCCGTCGACGTGCTGTTCGGCACGCAACTCGGCGGCGGCACCGACATCAACCGGGCAATCGCCTACAGCCAGTCACTGATCGACAGGCCGGCGGAATCGTTGTTCGTGCTGATCTCCGACCTGTACGAGGGCGGGATCCGCGCGGAGATGCTCCGCCGGATGGCGGCGATGAAGAACGCGAGTGTCCAGGTGGTGGTGCTGCTCGCTCTGTCCGACGACGGCGCCCCGTCGTTCGATCACGACAACGCGGCGGCCCTCGGTGCGCTCGGCATTCCCGCGTTCGCCTGCACACCGGACACATTCCCGGAACTGCTGGCGCTCGCACTGGAACGCGGCGACATCGGCAGGTGGGCGGACGGGCTCCAGCAGGGGTGACGGCGGGGTCAGCCGGCAGCCATCCGGCGCTCGCTGTGCAGTTCGGGGTGTGCGTCGGCACGGATCCTGAGCAGGACCAGGCCGGACACCGACGCGACGATCAACGACGCGACCGTCCACGGGACGTGCAGTTCGGAGATCCCGACTCCCGCACCGACGAGTCCCACGACGAGCAGGCTCCACATGATCGCTTTGACTGGACCGGACCCCATGACAACGCTCCTTCACCGAGATACGTACATCCCCCGTGAGTTCTGATGTGCGCGCAGAACGTTAGCTGCGTCACACGGGGGTCCTCGTGCGACACGTCGAAAACGCTCTTTCCGATACCAATCCGAGACCTGCCCCCGTGAGTACTTGTTAACCGCCCGCGGTTAACAAGTAYTCACGGGTGGGCTAGATGATGCTGACGGTGCCCTGGGTCGTCGCCGCCGCGAGCACGCGCAGGTGGTCGTCGGAGCCGCCGAGGGTGTGCTCGATGGCGGTCAGCCGGCTCACGTAGTGCCCGACCGGGTACTCGGCTGTCATGCCGATGCCGCCGTGCATCTGGATCGCTTCCTGCCCGATCGTCCGGGCCGACCGGCCGATCTGCAGCTTGGCGCGGGACGCGACCACCGGGTCCACGGTTCCGTCGGCCAGCGACATCGTGGCGTAGAGACTCATGCTGCGGGCCAGTTCCAGCAGCACGTACATGTCTGCCGCACGGTGGGTGAGTGTCTGGAACTTCGCGATCGGGACGCCGAACTGCTTGCGGGTCTTCAGGTACTCGGTCGTCAGCCGCAACGCCTCCTCCATCGCGCCGACGGCCTCCGCGCACAGTGCCGCCTGCGCCCGGATGTGTGCGCCCTCGATCGCCGCAGCCGCGTCGCCGCCCGCACCGAGCGGCTCGGCCGGGGTGCCGGACAGTTCCACCTGCGCGGCCCGCAGTCCGTCGTGGGTCGCGTAGGGGGTGCGGGTCAGGCCGGCGGCGTCGCCGTCGACGAGGAACAGTCCGACCCCGCCGTCCGGGAGTGTCGCGCTGACGACCAGCATGTTCGCGCCGCCACCGTGCGGAACAGGATTCTTCGTACCTGTCAGGGTCCACGCGTCGCCATCCTTCGTCGCGGTCGTGGACACCCGGGCCGACGGCCAGCGCACGCCCGGTTCCCGATCGGCGAAGGCCAGCAGGAGGGTGCCCTCGGACACGTCCGGGAGAATCCGGCGACGCTGCTCCGTACTGCCGGCCGCAGCGATCAGACCGCCCGGCACGAGCACGGCGTCGAGGACCGGTTCGGGGGCGAGGCGGCGGCCTATCTCGGTCATCACCGATGCCACCTCGACGGGTCCGGCGCCCATTCCCCCGTCTTCCTCGTCGAAGCTCAGGCCGAGCAGCCCCACCTCGGCGAGTTGCTTCCAGACCTGCGGGCTCCACCCCTGCTCGGTATCGGTGACAGCGTTGCGCTTCTCCGCGTCGTAGCTGCGCCCCAGCAGTTCGCGGATGGTGTCGCGCAGCAGTTTCTGTTCGTCGGTCAGGTCGAAGTCCATGTCACGCCCTCACAATCCGAGGATCGAGGAGGCGATGATGCTGCGCTGCACTTCGCTCGATCCGCTGTAGATGGAAACCTTGCGGTAGTTCAGATAGGTCGGTGCCGTCCGCTGCGCCCAGAGCGGTGAGGAGATGCCGTCACCGGCGGCGAAGGGTAGGGAGTCGGGGCCCGCGACGTCGGTCAGCAGTTCGAGTGTCGCCTGCTGCAGTTCGGACCCGCGCAGCTTCAGCAGCGACGACGCCGGGTTCGGCTTGCCGTCGGCCGAACTCGCGACGACCCGCAGCTGGGTGAGCTCGAGCGCGATGATCTCGTTCTCCAGTTCCGCGATGCGGGCGGCGAACAGCGGGTCCTCGAGCAGCGTCCCCTCGCCGACCGAGATCTCCGCGGCGCGCTTCTTCGCCTGCGCGAGCCGGACCTTGGAGAATCCCAGGCGGGTGACGCCGGCGCGCTCGTTGCCGAGCAGGAACTTGGCGTAGCTCCAGCCCTGGTTCTCCTCACCCACGAGATTCTCGGCGGGCACGCGCACGTCCTCGAAGAAGACCTCGTTGACCTCGTGGCCTCCGTCGATCAGCTTGATCGGGCGCACTGTGACGCCGGGCGTCTTCAGGTCGACGAGGATGAACGAGATGCCGGCCTGCTTCTTGGGGGCATCCGGGTTGGTGCGGGCGAGGACGAAGATCCAGTCTGCGTGCTGCGCGAGGGTGGTCCACGTCTTCTGGCCGTTGATCACGTAGTCGTCGCCGTCGCGGACGGCGCGGGTCTTCAGCGACGCGAGGTCGGAACCGGCCTCGGGCTCGGAAAATCCCTGGCACCACCAGATGTCGAGGTTGGCGGTCGCGGGAAGGAACTTCTCCTTCTGCTCCTGCGAACCGAACGCCGCGATGACGGGGCCCACCATGCTGGTGTTGAACGCGAGCGGCTCGGGCACCGACGCGAGCTGCAGCTCGTCGAGCCAGATGTGCTTCTGCACCGGCGTCCAGTCGCGGCCGCCCCACTCGACCGGCCAGTGCGGCGTCGCGAGCCCGTTGGCGTTCAGAATCCGCTGAGACTCGATGAAGCCTTCTTTCCCCACTTCTTCGCCCCGCGCATACCGCTCGCGGATCTCCGCCGGAATCTGTGTGGTGAAGAACGTTCGCATCTCGTCGCGGAACGCCAGCTCCTCGTCGGTCAGGGCCAGATTCATCGGAATTCCTTCGCACTCGAGGTCGGATTCATGTTCTGGTCCCGACGGTACCCCCACCTCCCGCGGGACACCACGACATCCCCAGTTGTAGTCACAATGACCACATCAGTGATACCGTTTCGTAGTCACTACGACTACAAGGAGTTCCCGTGATCGCACTACTCGTCGACTGGCTCAATTCGGCCGCGGTGACGTCGTTCGGGACGACGACGAGCTGGGCCGAAGTGCTCGGTTTCGCGTCGGGCGCCGTGTGCGTCTGGCTCGTCGCCCGGCAGTCCACCTGGAACTGGCCGATCGGAATCGCGAACAACCTGGTCTGGATCCTGCTGTTCTACGCAGCCGGACTCTTCGCCGACTCGGCCCTCCAACTGGTCTACATCGCGCTCGCCGTGGCCGGGTGGATCCGGTGGATCCGCGGTCGCGCCGGCAACCCGTTGCCCGTCACCGGGACGTCGCCGGAGGAATGGAGGTGGCTCGCCGGGACCGGCATCGTCGGCACCGCCGCCTTGACCGTGCTCCTGCACACGGCGACGTCGTCCACGGTCCCGTTCTGGGACGCCGTCACCACAGCCCTCTCGCTGCTGGCCACCTGGGGACAGGTGAACAAGCGCTGGGAATCGTGGCTGCTGTGGATTGCGGCCGATCTGGTCTACGTCCCGCTCTACCTGCACAAGGGTCTGACGCTGACGGCCCTGCTGTACGTCGGCTTCCTCGTGCTCTGCGTCCGCGGTCTCCTCGAGTGGCGCAGGTCGTCGGGACTCCCCGCCCTCGCGACGACCGCGAGCAGGTGACCGCAATGCGCGACCACGCGCTCGTGATCGGAAAGTTCTATCCCCCGCACGCCGGGCACCACCTGCTGATCCGGGAGGCGGCGCGGGTAGCCGCCCGGGTGACGGTGGTGGTGATGGCGTCCCGGGTCGAGTCGATTCCCTTGGCGGACAGAGTGTCCTGCCTCGCCGAATCGCATGCGGGCGACCGCACGGTGACCGTGACCGGCATCGCGTGCGACGCCCCGATGGACCTGGCGTCGCGACCGGTGTGGGCCGCCCAGGTGGCGTGCATGCGCGCCGCGGTGCGCCAGGTCACCGGAATCGCCGTCGACGTGGTCGTGTCGAGCGAGAAGTACGGCGACGACCTCGCCCGCTGGTTCGACGCCGTCCACGTCCCCGTCGACCCCGAGCGGGTCCGGTTCCCGATTTCGGGAACCGCCTGTCGAGGCGACCTCGCCGGCAATTGGGAACACCTCGACGCGCCCGCGCAGGCACTGCTCACCACCCGGATCGTGGTGCTCGGCGCGGAATCCACCGGGACCACCACCGTCAGTCATGCGCTGGCGCAGCGCTTCCGCGCCCGCGGCGGGATCTGGCGGCGCACGCACTGGGTTCCCGAATACGGTCGCACGGCAACCGCCGACAAGCTGGCGAGAGCCCGCGTCGCCGACGCGTCCGCCGGCGTCGACGACCTCGTCTGGATCGGGCAGGATTTCGCCGACATCGCCCGCATCCAGAACGAGTGGGAAGAGGCGGCGGCGCGGTCGGGGTCGCCCCTGACGATCTGCGACACCGACGCAGAAGCCACCACCGTGTGGGAGCGGCGCTACCTCGGCCCCGACAGCACCCGGGCGCACGACCACCGGCCGGGCCGCCATGCCCTGTACCTCATTACCGACCACGTCGGTGTCCCCTTCGTGCAGGATGGGTTGCGTGACGGAGAGTCGATCCGGGAGGAGATGACAGAGTGGTTCGTCGATGCACTCACCGCCGCCGGGCGGTCGTGGGTGATGCTGACCGGGAGCCAGGCAGAGCGTCTCGACCTCGCGACGCAGGTCACTGAACAGGCACTCGCCCACCGATCGACGTTCGCCGCACCACTGGGAGGCTGACAGTGTACGACGCAACCGAGTACCCACCGTTCGCCGTGACCGTCGATCTCGCGATGTTCACGCTGCGCGGCCCCTCGCTGTCGGTCCTGCTGGTGCGGCGGGGAGAGGAACCGTTCCAGGGGATGCCCGCGCTGCCCGGCGGTTTCGTTCACGCCGACGAATCGGCGGACGTCGCGGCGCGACGCGAACTGGCGGAGGAGACCGGACTCGACAGCTTTCCCGGTCACCTCGAGCAGTTGGCGACGTACAGCGAGCCGGGCCGCGACCCGCGCATGCGCGTCGTGTCGGTGGTGTTCGTGGCGTTCGCGCCGAACCTGCCGGAGCCGTCCGCCGGTTCCGACGCCGCCGACGCCTACTGGATGCCGGTCGAGGACGCGTCCCGCGAGTCGCTGGCGTTCGACCACGCGCAGATCCTCGCCGACGCCCTCGAGCGGGTGCGGTCGAAACTCGAATACACCACTTTGGCAACCCATTTCGTGGAGTCTCCGTTCTCGATCCGGGACCTCCAGACGGTGTACGAGGCCGTGTGGGACGTGACGTGGGACCGCGCGAACTTCCGCCGCAAGGTCCTGGGAACGCGGGGGTTCGTCGAACCCGTCGAGGGCGTCGCCGACGCCGCATCCACGGGCGGCAGGCGCGCCCAGCTGTACCGCCCGGGCGACGCCACCACCCTGCACCCGCCGATCCCCCGCCCGTGAGTACTTGTTAACCGCAGGCGGTTAAGAAGTACTCACGGGTGGCGGAGCCGCAGAACGAGCAGAAACGCGCCACCGGCCGCGTCGATCTGCGTCTCGACGTCCAGTTCCGGTGCGAGACGGGACAACCGGTCGAGCAACCACTCCGACGCGTCCTCCGCATCCGACTTGCCCGGGCACCGCGCCACGGCCACCCGGCCGCCCTTGCGGCCGAGTTGTTCGACGACGCCGATGATCGGGGCGGGGTCGACGACGAACAACCGGTCGGGCCACGGCACCACCGGTTTGACGGCGCCCTTCTTGGTGTTGCACGCGCGGTGAGCGAGGCGTTCGACGCCGCCCTTCGCCTTGGCCTTCTTCGCGGTGACGACACTGTCGATGCTGGGGCCGCGCGGGTCGTTGACCGACATGTCGGGATCCACCGGTTCGTCACACAACCAACAGCGCCACGACTCGCGGTCGCCGACCTCTCGAAGAGTGCTCATGGGCGCCAACGCTACCCGTGGGCCTGGACGGGATCGAAGCCGGAGATCAGCCAGTCGTCGCCGGATTTGGTCAGCTCGACGGAAATGCTCGTCGCCGTCACCGCCGGTTCCGGTTTCCCGGCGCTGGTGGTGCTCTGGTTGACGAACAGCAGCACCGTCGCCGTGTCGGCCGCCACCTCGACCGGACCGGACGCGGCCACCGTCGCCTGCGTGGCGACCCGGCTCTCCTTCGCCGCCGGGACGACGACGTCCGTCGTGAACTGCGTGTAATAGTCGAGGAACTCCCCCGTCAGGCGCTCCTTCGCGGCGCCGACGTCGTTCTCCACCGTGTCCGGACCGTACGACAGCAGAGCGATCGCGCCCTGCGAAGCGGTGTCGGTGACGGCGGCGCGGACGGTGTCGTCGACGCGCTGGCCGGGCCGGTAGAGCGTGAAGTACAGCACCCCGGCCAGCACGGCCGTGACCACGGTGAGCGCACCCAGGATCAGGAGGAGCCTGCGCGACTTCGGCGATGCGTCGGTACTCACTGCACGAACCCCGCCTTCACGATCTTGTACGTGCCGTCCTCGAGTTGCATCGTGACCCGCATTCTCTGACTACGCGGTTCCTCTGCGGCCCCGCCCGCATTCGACACCTTCTGGGCGACCGCGACGAGCACGTCGGCGGAGTCGCCGTCCTGCCTCTCGATCGCGGCCTGGCGCACCTCCCCGACCGATTTGACCTGGGCCTCCTGCATGACGGCGATGAGATCCTTGGACCGGGCCTCGAATTCGTCGCGGAATTCTCCCGCCGAGCCGTCGAGCACCTTCTGCACGTCTTCGTCGGCCCGCTGGAAGTCCATCGTCGTCAGATTCACGACGCCCTGGCTCGCGGCGTCCACGATCTCGGACCGCTGCTGCGCCGCCCGCTCCGCCTGCCGGTGCGTGTAGCCGAAGTAGCCGCTCACCGCGAGGAACGCGAGCGCGAGAACGGACAGAACCGCCACACCTGCGGTGACGGCCGGCGTCCGGGGCCCGGGGGCAGTGCCCTCACCGGAAGCAGCGTCCTCACTGGAAGCGGCCTCCTCACTGGGGGCAGCGTCCTGGTCGGGGGCCACTTCCGCCATGGGATTCCTTCCGTCGTGCCGTACCTCTGTTACCTGGATCACGCCATGGTACCGGGTAGTCATATCAAATATTTTCCGCACCGGTATCCGGACAGATCCGCGGGCGGAAAGGCGCGTGGGAGACCCCGCGTACCGTCGGTGATCATTACTGTTGAGGAGAAGGCAGGCGACTCGAAGGGGATCCACGATGACCAGCGATTCAGGCGCACGCAGCCGCGTGCAGTTCGGTGCCGGGGCGACTCCGGAACTCGTCAGTTCCCAGGGACGGACCATCATCGCGGACGCCGTCGTCGCCAAGATCGCCGGTATCGCCACCCGTGAGATCAACGGCGTCTACGACGTGGGCGGCGGCACCGCACGCGCCGTCGGCGCCCTCCGGGACCGGATCCCCGGCGCCCGCGTCAACCACGCCCAGGGCGTCGCCGTCGAAGTCGGGGAGAAACAGGCCGCCATCGACATCGGCATCGTCGCCGAATACGGTGTTGCACTGCACGAACTCGCGGTCGGCATCCGACGCAACGTCATCGCGGCCGTCGAGCGCATGACCGGACTCGAAGTGACCGAAGTGAACATCACCGTCTTCGACGTCATGCTCTTCGACGAATCCGAGGCCGCGTCCGAACTCGACGGCAAACCGAGGGTGCAGTGACCGGACCGCTCCCACCGGACACTCACGCGGAGGACATCTCCGAACGCATCGTGGCCGCCGTCCTCGCGACCCCCGGAGTGGCAGCGATGCACGGCGGCGCGTTCGGCGAAGTCGCGACGTACCTGCCCGGACGCCGGGTGACCGGGGTGACCGTCGGCCCCACGTCCTGTGCCGTCCATCTCGCGGCGCGCTACCCCGCCAACGTCGTCGACACCGCCGAAAGGGTGCGGGCCGCAGTGGAATCACTGGTGGACGTCCCCGTCGACGTGATCATCGAAGATCTCCTGACAGAGACAGGACACGCTCAATGAACAGCACAATCACAGGCCTGATCGTTGGATTACTCCTCGCCATCGCCGGCATCCTCGGCGGTTTCAGCGGATTCGTCTTCGCCGTCCTGCTCGGCGCACTGGGCATGGCCGTGGGCGCGCACCGCGACGGGCACCTCGATCTCGGCGCCATCCTCCGAAGCCGCGGCCGTGGCTGAACCGTCCACCGCACCCCCCGCCGGACCCCGGGACGACGCTGCGCTCGACGACACCGCCCAGCGCGGCGAATTGGTCATCAAGGAACGCGCCGTCGTGAAGATCGCCGTCGCCGCAGCGCTCCAAGTACCCGGCGTCGTCAAGCAGTCCGGCGGACTGTCCCGGCTGACGGGCAGAGAACTCCCCCGCGCCGACGTCTCGACGGGTGCGGACGCCGTCGCGATCAACCTGTACATCGCGGTGCAGTGGCCGTGCCGGCTCGATCTCCTCAACCGCAGGCTCCGCGCACAGGTGCACCGCCAGGTCGAGCAGATGACCGGCATGCCGGTCATCGAACTCAACATCGTGGTCGTCGGAACGGAATCCGCGGCACCCGAAGACAGCGGCGCCGACAGCCTCTACTCCGAACAGGGCGATCCGGCGGTGCCGCCCCTCCCGGTGGCGCCGATCCGGCCCCGCACGCCGCGCGCGACACCCGCCGCCGTGCCCGCCGCGATCATCGTCGCCGTCGCCGCCCTCGGCCTCGCGGTCGTCGCCGCGCGTGAACTGCTCATCATGCGCGGCACGTTCGCCAACGCGCCCTGGATCCGCAACACCGCGCAATGGCTGGGCAGGCTGCACTGGTCCGATTGGATCGTCCCCGTCGCCGTCGGCGCGATCGTGCTGGGAATCGTGTTCATCGTCGCCGCCCTCAAACCGCGGCCGCGCACCCATCTGCCCCTCGCGGTGGGCGACACCCCGATCGTCTGGCTGCGCCCCACCGACCTCGCCCGCAATTCCAGTAGTCACGCCAACACGGTCCCCGGGGTGCTGTCGGCGCACACGACAGTCGACCGCAAGCACGTCACCGTCCGCGTGGTGCGCACCGAGTCGACACCCGCCGCAGACGTGGCCATCTCCGTCCGCGAGGCCGTCGAACCGACGCTGTCGCTGCTCGGCACGTCCCCCGAACTCCGAGTGCAGGTGAAGCCGTGACGCATCGGACCGCCGCCGTCAACCGGCTGATCGTCCTGCTCGTCGGGCTCGCGCTCCTCGGATTCGGCGCCTACGCCATCGCCTGGGACCTGCAGGTTCCGATCGTCCGGGAATGGGTGTCGCGGTACGACCGCGCACGCGTCACCGCGCTTCCCGACCAGGGCTGGTGGGGCTGGGCCCTCGCCGCGACGGTCGTCGTGGGACTGGTCTTCGGGATCGTGGTCCTCGCGCTGGACCTCACCCGGCGACGCACGTCCGCCGTCGCAGTCCCGGATCGCGAATCGGGCACCTACGTCACCGTCGACCTGGGCTCCCTCGCCAACGGGGTCGCCAGCGAACTCGCCCAGTACCCCGGAGTCCGGCAGACGCGGGCCCGCGCCGTCGTCGAACGCGGACTCCCCACCCTGTCGATCGTCGTGACCGCCGACCCCACCGTCGACATCCACGACTTCACCCGCAAGTCCGAGGACGTCGCATCATGGGTCGCGTCGACACTCGGCGGTGAGCAGGTCGCCACCCAGGTGCTGCTCCACCTCGACCGCGCCGACCACCCGGTACACGTCGAAAACTGACACGGGACGTCCCGGTCTCGGTAGGTTCTCCGCCATGGAGTACGTCGTGTTCTACACAACCGATCCGTCCGCCGCCGCCCGGATCCCGGAAGTCTATCCACGGCACCGTGAGTACCTCGACGCGTTCGCCGCGGAAGGCGGAATCCTCGGAATCGGACCGTTCGACGACCCGGCGAGCAACGGGTCCATGGCGCTGTTCACCAGCCGTGAGCGGGCGGAACAGTTCATCGCACGCGACCCGTTCGTCCTCGAAGGGATCGCCCATCCCAGCGACATCCGGGAATGGGACGCGCTGAACTACCGCTGACGCAGAACCCCGAAAACGCCGATGGCGCCCACCCCGGAGGGTGAGCGCCATCGGCGTTGGTGAAGCTAGATCACTTGTTGATCTTCGTGACCTTGCCGGCGCCGACCGTACGGCCGCCTTCGCGGATCGCGAAGCGCAGGCCCTCGTCCATGGCGACGGGCTGGATCAGCTTGACGGACATCTCGGTGTTGTCACCGGGCATGACCATCTCGGTGCCCTCGGGCAGCGTCACAACGCCCGTCACGTCCGTCGTACGGAAGTAGAACTGCGGACGGTAGTTGTTGAAGAACGGCGTGTGGCGGCCGCCCTCGTCCTTGGACAGGATGTACGCCTGGCCCTCGAACTCGGTGTGCGGGGTGGTGGTGCCGGGCTTGACGACAACCTGTCCACGCTCGACATCTTCGCGCTTGATACCACGAACCAGCAGACCGACGTTGTCACCGGCCTGGCCCGAGTCGAGGAGCTTGCGGAACATCTCGATACCGGTGACCGTGGTCTTGGTGACCGTCTCCTTGATGCCGACGATCTCGACCTCTTCGTTGACGTTGACCTGGCCACGCTCGATACGACCGGTGACGACGGTGCCACGACCGGTGATCGTGAAGACGTCCTCGACGGGCATGAGGAACGGCTTGTCGGTCTCGCGGACCGGGTCCGGGATCGACTCGTCGACCGCAGCCATGAGCTCGAGGATGTTCTTGGTCCACTCCGGGTCGCCCTCGAGCGCCTTCAGTGCGGAGACCTTGACGACGGGAGCTTCCTCGTCGAACTCCTGCGCAGCGAGGAGCTCACGGACCTCCATCTCGACGAGCTCGATGATCTCGTCGTCGTCCACCATGTCGGCCTTGTTCAGGGCGACGAGGATGTACGGCACGCCGACCTGGCGGGCGAGCAGCACGTGCTCACGCGTCTGGGGCATCGGGCCGTCGGTGGCCGCGACCACGAGGATGGCGCCGTCCATCTGCGCCGCACCGGTGATCATGTTCTTGATGTAGTCGGCGTGACCGGGAGCATCGACGTGCGCGTAGTGGCGCTTCTCGGTCTGGTACTCAACATGCGAGATGTTGATCGTGATACCGCGAGCCTTCTCCTCAGGAGCCTTGTCGATCTCGTCGAAGGCCGAGGCCTCGTTGAGATCCGGGTACGCGTCGTGCAGAACCTTGGTGATGGCCGCGGTCAGCGTGGTCTTGCCGTGGTCGACGTGACCGATGGTGCCGATGTTCACGTGCGGCTTCGTCCGCTCGAACTTCGCCTTCGCCACTGTGTGTCCTCCTGGACTGATTGATGCTTGCGGTATGCAGCAGTGCGGTTGTTATTACTGGGTCGTGCTTCGGCCGGCTGGAACCGAGGTTACTCGCCGGTCGCCTTGGCGATGATTTCCTTCGAGACGTTCGCGGGAACCTCTGCGTAGGAATCGAACACCATGGAGAAGTTCGCCCGGCCCTGGGTCTTCGACCGCAGATCACCGATGTAACCAAACATCTCCGAGAGCGGAACCAGCGCCTTCACGACACGGGCACCACTGCGTTCCTCCATGGCCTGGATCTGGCCACGGCGGGAGTTCAGGTCGCCGATCACGTCACCCATGTACTCCTCGGGTGTGGTGACCTCGACAGCCATGAGCGGCTCGAGAATGACCGGGCCGGCCTTGCGGGCGGCTTCCTTCAGCGCCTGCGAACCGGCGACCTTGAAGGCCATTTCCGACGAGTCGACGTCGTGGTACGCACCGTCGAGCAGCGACAGCTTCAGGTTCACCAGCGGGTAGCCGGCGAGAACGCCGTACTGCATCGCGTCCTGAGCGCCTGCATCCACGGAGGGGATGTACTCGCGAGGGATGCGGCCACCGGAGACCTTGTTCTCGAACTCGTAGGAGGCACCGTCTTCGCCGACGAACGGCTCCAGCGCGATGATCACCTTGGCGAACTGGCCCGATCCACCCGTCTGCTTCTTGTGGGTGTAGTCGTGCTTCTCGACCTTCTTGGTGATGGTCTCGCGGTAGGCGACCTGCGGCTTGCCGACGTTGGCCTCGACCTTGAACTCGCGACGCATACGGTCGACGAGGATGTCGAGGTGGAGCTCGCCCATGCCGCCGATGACGGTCTGGCCGGTCTCCTCGTCGAGTTCGACGGAGAACGTCGGGTCCTCTTCGGCGAGCTTCTGGATCGCGGTGCCCAGCTTCTCCTGGTCGGACTTCGTCTTGGGCTCGATCGAGACCTGGATGACCGGGTCCGGGAAGCTCATCGACTCGAGCACGATCGGGGCGTCCTGTGCACACAGGGTGTCACCGGTCGTGGTGTCCTTCAGGCCGATCATCGCGTAGATGTGGCCGGCCACGGCCTCGTCGACCGGGTTCTCCTTGTTGGCGTGCATCTGGAAGAGCTTTCCGATGCGCTCCTTCTTACCCTTGGTCGCGTTCATGACCTGGGCGCCCGGATCGATCCGGCCGGAGTACACGCGGACGAACGTCAGCTTTCCGAAGAACGGGTGCGAAGCGATCTTGAAGGCCAGAGCCGAGAACGGCTCTTCCTTGCTCGGCTTACGCGTGAGGATCTCTTCCTCGTTGCCGAGGGCGTGACCCTGGACCTCGCCGATGTCCAGCGGGTTCGGCAGGTAGTCGATGACCGCGTCGAGCATGGGCTGAACACCCTTGTTCTTGAACGCGGAACCACACAGCACCGGGTACAGCTCGGAGGCGACCGTCATCTTGCGGATGGCGCCCTTGATCTCCTCGATGGAGAGTTCCTCACCGGCGAAGTACTTCTCCATGAGAGATTCGTCGGACTCGGCAACGGTCTCGAGCAGCTTCTCGCGGTACTCGGCAGCCTTGTCGGCCAGATCGGCCGGGATCTCCTCGATGGTGGGCTCGGCACCCGTCGGCACGACGCCACGCCAGGTGATGGCCTTCATCTCGACCAGGTCGACGACACCGTCGAAGTCGTCCTCCGCGCCGATCGGCAGCTGCAGGACGAGCGGCTTCGCGCCGAGGCGGTCGATGATGGTCTGGACCGTGAAGTAGAAGTCCGCGCCCATCTTGTCCATCTTGTTGACGAAACAGATGCGCGGAACGTCGTACTTGGCGGCCTGACGCCACACCTGCTCCGACTGGGGCTCGACGCCCTCTTTGCCGTCGAACACTGCGACGGCGCCGTCGAGCACGCGGAGCGAACGCTCCACCTCGACGGTGAAGTCGACGTGGCCCGGCGTGTCGATGATGTTGATCTGGTTGTTGTTCCAGAAGCAGGTCACCGCGGCAGAGGTGATCGTGATGCCGCGTTCCTTCTCCTGTTCCATCCAGTCCGTGGTCGAGGCACCGTCGTGCGTCTCACCGATCTTGTAGTTGACACCGGTGTAGAACAGGATGCGCTCGGTGGTCGTGGTCTTGCCGGCATCGATGTGCGCCATGATGCCGATGTTGCGGACCTTGTTCAGGTCGGTCAGCACTTCCTGTGCCACAGGATTCTTCCCCGCTCGTAGCTCGTGTATCGGGTGTCGGCCTCCCCGGTGTTCCACCAGCGGGGCCATTGTCTCGAGTTGTAGATCAGCCGGTCCCCGGTAGGGGCCCGACGTGCGACGACGCCGGAGCAGTCACGGTTGGTGACTGCTCCGACGTGACGTCACCAGCGGTAGTGGGCGAATGCCTTGTTGGCTTCGGCCATCTTGTGAGTGTCCTCACGGCGCTTCACAGCGGCACCCAGGCCGTTGCTGGCATCGAGGAGCTCGTTGGCGAGACGCTCGACCATCGTCTTCTCACGACGCTGCCGGGAGAAGGTCACGAGCCAGCGGAGCGCGAGGGTGGTGGAGCGGCCCGGACGGACCTCGACCGGCACCTGGTAGGTGGCGCCACCGACACGGCGGCTGCGAACCTCGAGGGCAGGCTTGACGTTGTCCAGTGCGCGCTTGAGGGTGACGACCGGATCGGTGCCGGTCTTCTCGCGCGCCTGCTCGAGTGCTTCGTACACGATGCGCTCGGCGGTGGACTTCTTGCCGTCCAGGAGAATCTTGTTGACGAGCTGCGTCACCAGGGGCGAACCGTAGACCGGGTCGTTGATGAGCGGACGCTTCGGAGCGGGGCCCTTACGTGGCATTAGCTCTTCTCCTTCTTGGCGCCGTAGCGGCTGCGGGCCTGCTTGCGGCCCTTGACACCCTGGGTGTCGAGGGAGCCGCGGATGATCTTGTAGCGCACACCGGGGAGGTCCTTCACACGACCACCGCGGACGAGCACCATCGAGTGCTCCTGCAGGTTGTGGCCCTCGCCCGGGATGTAAGCGGTGACCTCGACGGAGCTGGTCAAGCGCACACGCGCGACCTTACGGAGCGCCGAGTTCGGCTTCTTCGGGGTGGTGGTGTACACGCGGGTGCACACGCCACGACGCTGCGGGCTGCCCTTGAGGGCTGCCGTCTTGACCTTCGCGGTCTTGTCGCGGCGGCCCTTGCGGACCAGCTGGTTGATGGTTGGCATTTACCGGCTTTCTTCGTGTTGAACAGACTGCTCTGGACAAGCAACCTTGGCTGTTCTGAAATTAGGGATCTAGCAGTTGGGGCAAGAGAGCTGCTGCCCCTCACCCGCACCTCGAGCTGCACCCGAGGTCGGGTGTGTCGCATACCCCCACACAGGCAGCCGGATGCTCGTTCCATGCAGAAATCTGCACGAACGCGCGCACGGCAATACCTCGCTAGGCACACAGATCGGCCCGGGCATGCCGGACACGACCCACAACGATACCCGGCGGCGCGCCGGAAGGTCAAAGTGGGCGGGCAATGGTAAGGGCTGACCTGCGATGTGGGGTACTGCTTGGAGCTGTCGGTACGGACACGGGCACATCAACTACTCAGATTGAGCGTCAGATCCGCAAGCGTCGATGCCGCCTGGCACGGGTCTGCCGCCCCCGCCTGGAACTGTACCCACCAGCCGACGACCCCCGATGAGGGCGACCCGACCGTCACTCCGCACGCCCCCGGATCGCCGGGCGGACGCATCACGACGGCCCTGCGCCCCTGGATGGTGGACGCCTCCACCGTGTAGCCGAGCTTCTCCGCGGTCGACTTCTCAGTGTCGAGGGAACCCGTCTCGAACCAGTTGAACGTCACCTTCACGGGACCGTTGGCGCCGACCGCGTCCCAGCGGCAGATCGCGCCGAAGAAGCCTCGTTGGATGGCGTCGGCGCCGACGGTCTGCGCGATCTGTTCGTCGGCGACCGCGTTGCACTCCTCGAGCAGGGCCGTGAACTGTTCGGTGTCCCCCGAGGAGGAACTGCCCTCCACCCTCGGTGAGCCCTCGATCGTCGACCCGCACCCCGCGATCAGCCCGATCGCGGTGGCCGCGGTCAGCACCCGCACGGCGCGCCACGTCCGCCCGCCCATCACTCCCCCGCTCACTTCGCCCTCGACACGCTGAGTTCGGCGAGGTCGCGCGCCACCGTGCACGGATCGGCCGCGGGTTGCGCGTCCGCATACATCACCGACCAGTGCACGAAGTCACCGCCGAACTCCACACCGAGTTCACACAGAATTCCTTCGGACGACGCGATGAATCCGGGATGTCCCTGGACGTCGATGTCGGTGGCCGGCCTGCCGATCAGCTCCGAACCCGCCCGCTCGCGGCCGATCGGACTGCCGCGGTACCAGGAGAACGTGACGCTGGGACCGCCTATTCCCGCGGTTTCCCACTCGCAGCCGACGGAATTGCGCGTCACCCCGGTGAAGGGAGGCATGCCGAACGCCTTCGCCACCTCGTCGTCGGTGACCGAACCGCACTGGCCGAAGAACGGGCCCGGATCGGTCACCTGCGGAAGACTCTGTGCGGCGGGTGCGGTACCGGAATCGTCTCCGTCTCCCCCACAGCCGGCCAGACCGGCCGCGACGGTGATCAGGACGAGCGCTCCCCATTTCCGGCCCATGGTCGGTGACTCTACCGATCGCCGCGATCTTTGCCCGGTCAGTCGAGAACGGCCACGTCGAGGCGCCTGGGCTCTACAGATCTGCCGCCCCGCGGTAGTGCCGCGTCCAACTGCGCAGCCCACTGCCGCACGATCTCCGCGCGCCTCTTGGAGTCGTCCGTGAGCACGTCGGCCAGGCCGAGTCCGCGGGCGAGATCGAGGGTGGCCTGGACGAGCCGGTGCGCCACCGGATCGGCGTCGTCGAACCCGAAGTGTTCGACGGCGGTGCGGTGCGCGACCCGCCCGAACCGTTCCTCGAGCGGCACGATCCGGGCCCGCAGTTCCGGGTCGGCGGCGGCCGCCGTCCACACCTGCAGCGCCGCCTTGAACAGGGTGCCGGTGTAGTAGTCGACGAGCCGCGACACCACCGCCTCGGTGCGCCCCTCCCCGGTCGGCAGGTCGGTGGCCTCGCGCCGGGCCTGCTCCATCCGGGCGTCGAACATGACCTCGAGCGCCGCGGTGATGAGGTCTTCGCGGGTGGGGAAATGGTGCTGGGTCGCGCCGCGGGACACGCCGGCGCGCTGGGCGACGAGGCTCACCGTCGTCGCGCCCCAGCCCAGTTCCGCGAGGCAGTCGATGGTGACCTCGAGGAGATGTCCGCGCGTGACCCGGCTACGGTCCTGCTTCGGTTCGCGGGTCATGTGTCACTTCCTCTCGTCGCGCTGCGCGCCCGTGAGTGGTTGACGAGTCCAGAGACTCGTCAACCACGCACAGGGCCGGAGGCCCATCTCGGCGGCCGCTTCTGCAGAAACGCCATCATGCCTTCCCGCGCCTCCTCGGATTCGAACAGCCTCGCCGACTGGGCGGTCAGCTCGTCGGTGTAGCGGTCGAAGTCGGCGAGCACACCGCGGGTGGTCAACGTCTTCGATTCGGCCAGACCCTGCGGCGACGCCTGCCGTAACTGGTCCAGCAATTCCTCGACGGTGTCCTCCGGGTCCTCGGCGGACTCGCTGATCAGCCCGATCGCCTCCGCCTCGTGGGCGCCGAACTTCTCGCCCGTGAGCAGGTAGCGGCTCGCGGCGCGCGAATCGATGCGGGGCAGCACGGTCAGCGAGATGATCGACGCGGCGAGCCCGAGCCGGACCTCGGTGAGCGCGAACGTGCTGCGCGGGCCGGCGACGGCGAGGTCGCACGCCCCGACCAGCCCCATGCCCCCGGCCCGGACGTGACCGTCGATCCGGGCGATCACCGGTTTCGGCAGCTCCACGATGGCGCGCAGCAGTTCGGCCATCTGCCGGGTGCGCGAGCCGACGTCGCCGGACGTCTCGCTCAGATCCGCCCCGGCGCAGAACGTGCCACCGGTGTGGGTGAGGACGACGCCGCGGACGTCGATGTCCGCGGCGGCGTCCCGCAATCCCTGCAGCAGCTCGTCCACGAGCCTGCCGGAGATCGCGTTCCTGTTGTGGGGCGAGTCGAGGGTGAGGGTGGCGAACCCTCGATTCACCTCGTACCGGACGTACCGGTCGGCTTCCACGTCGGTCATGTGCTGTCCGTTCGACATCAGTACGACTTCGGCAGCCCGAGCGAGTGCTGGGCGACGAAGTTGAGGACCATTTCCCTGCTCACCGGCGCGACGCGGCCGATGCGGGCCGCGCCGAGCATCGCCGCGAGACCGTATTCCTTGGTCAGGCCCGCGCCGCCGTGAGTCTGGACGGCCTGGTCGAGCGCCTTGATGCTGGCCTCGGCGGCGGCGTACTTGGCCATGTTGGCGGCCTCGGCGGCGCCGAAGTCGTCGCCGCTGTCGTAGAGGACGGCGGCCTTCTGCATCATCAGCTTGGCGAGTTCGAGTTCGATCTTGATCTGCGCCAGCGGATGCGAGATGCCCTGGTGTGTGCCGATCGGCTCCTTCCACACCGTGCGTTCCTTCGCGAACCGGACCGCGGCGTCCAGCGCGTAGCGGCCCATGCCGATCGCCATCGACGCGCCGAGGATGCGTTCGGGGTTGAGTCCCGCGAACAGCTGCATCAGGGCCGCGTCGGCCTCGCCGACGAGCGCGTCGGCGGGCAACCGGACGTCGTCGAGGAACAGCATGAACTGGTGGTCGGGCTCGACGATGTCCATCTCCATCGGCGTCTTCACGAAGTTCTCGGCGTCGGTGGGGACGATGAACAGCGCAGGCTTCAGCTTGCCGGTCTTCGAGTCCTCGGTCCGCGCGACGATCAGGACGGCGTCCGCCTGGTCGACCCCGGAGATATAGATCTTGTTCCCCGACAGCAGCCAATCCTCGCCGTCACCATCACCCCTCGCTCCGCTCGACCGGTCCCGCCGCGCAGTGGTCGTGATCTGATGCGAGTTCGACCCCGCGTCGGCCTCGGTGATGCCGAACGCCATGATCTTCGAGCCGTCGGCGAGTCCGGGGAGCCACTTCTGCTTCTGGTCCGCCGTGCCGTACTTGCCGATGATCGTGCCGCAGATGGCGGGCGAGACGACCACCAGCAGGAGTCCGGCGCCGTGGGCGGCGAGTTCTTCCTGGACGAGCGCCAATTCGTAGATACCCGCGCCGCCGCCTCCGTACTCCTCGGGGAGGTTGACGCCGAGGAAGCCGAGTTTGCCCGCCTCGTTCCATAATTCGGTGAGCGGTTCGCCGCGCCGCGCCCGCGGAAGCACGTAGTCGACGTAGTTGAAGCGCTCCCCGAGCCTCGACACGGACGCGCGGAGTTCCTTCTGTTCTTCTGTCTCGATGAAGCTCATGATTCTCCTTCAGCGTGCGCTGCTTCGACTACTGCCAGGACTGTTCCCACGTCGACCTGCGTGCCGACGGTCACGGAAAGTTCGGTGAGGACACCGGACGCCGGCGCCTTGATCGTGTGTTCCATCTTCATCGCCTCGAGCCACACGATCGGCTGACCGGCGGTCACCGCATCACCGACCGCCGCGCCGACGCGGATCACGGAACCCGGCATCGGCGCGAGCAGCGACCCCTCGGCGACGACGGCACTCGGATCGGTGAATCGCGGTGCGGCGTGCAGGCTCACCGGGCCCAGCGCGGAATCGACGAAGACGTCGTCCCCGTACCGGGACACCTCGAACGAGCGGCGCAGCCCCGCCGCGTCGAGTGCGACGTGCCGTGCCGTCGCGGACACGAGTGAGACGTCGTCGAAACCCTCCGCCTTCAGCCCGTACCGGGTGAGCAGGTACCGGATCTCGACGTCGCCGCCGGTACCGGTGAACGTCTTTGACTGCGGCGCGGACGCCAGGTTCCGCCACCCACTGGGGAGCGTCGAGTCGACCGTCGCGACGTCACGGTTGTGCGCGGCGTCGGCGAGGGCGGCGGCCAGCGCCGACAGTCGCTCGGTCTCCACCGACGCCAGTGGCTGCGCCAGCACGTCCAGTCCGTGGGTGTCGAAGAAGGCGGTGTCCGTGTCGCCCGCGAGGAACGCCGGGTGGCGGAGCACGTTGACCAGGAGGTCGCGGTTGGTGCGCAGACCGTGGATCTGCGTGCGGCCCAGTGCCGTCGCCAGCCGGGTCGCTGCCTGCGTCCGGGTGGGCGCGAACGAGATGACCTTCGCGAGCATCGGGTCGTAGTGCACGCCGACGGTGGACCCGTCGACCACCCCGGAGTCGAGGCGGATGCCCGGCGTGCGGAGAACGTCGAATTCGACCGCGGTGCCGGGTAGCGCCAGGCGGTGGACCGGCCCGCTCTGCGGCTGCCAGTTCTGCGCGGGGTCCTCGGCGTACAGCCGGACCTCGATGGAATGGCCGGACACGGCGGGCGAATCCGCGTCGAGTGCCAGACCCGACGCCACCTCCAGTTGCAGGTCCACCAGGTCGAGACCGGTGGTGCATTCGGTGACCGGGTGCTCCACCTGCAGGCGGGTGTTCATCTCCAGAAAGAAGAAGTCCCCACCGTCGGTGTCCGCTCGTCCGGTCGCCAGGAACTCGACCGTCCCCGCCCCCTCGTAGTCGATGGCCTTCGCCGCGAGCCGGGCGGCCTCGAACAGCCGCTCACGCATTCCGGGGACGGCCTCGACCAGCGGCGACGGCGCCTCCTCCACCACCTTCTGGTGCCGGCGCTGGATGGAGCACTCACGCTCCCCCACCGCCCACACGGTTCCGTGCCGGTCGGCCATCACCTGGACCTCGATGTGCCTGCCCGTCTCGAGGTAGCGCTCGCAGAACACGGTCGGGTCGCCGAACGCCGATTGCGCTTCGCGCCGCGCGCCTTCCAGCTGTTCCGGAAGGTCCGCGAGTTCACGCACCACGCGCATGCCACGTCCGCCGCCGCCGGCGGACGCCTTGACGAGCACCGGCAGATCGGCTTCGGTGACGGCGTCCGGATCGAGTTCGGCCAGCACCGGGACCCCCGCGGCGGCCATCAACTTCTTGGACTCGACCTTGGAACCCATCATCTCGATGGCGGGCGCGGGCGGTCCGATCCACGTCAGCCCCGCATCGTGGACGGCGCGCGCGAATTCCGCGTTCTCGGACAGGAACCCGTAGCCGGGGTGGATGGCGTCGGCACCGGCGAGGAGCGCTGCCTCGATGACGAGGTCACCGCGCAGGTAGGTGTCGGCTGGACTGTTGCCCGGCAAACGGACCGCGGCGTCGGCCTCGGTGACGTGCGGGCTGAGTGCGTCGGCGTCCGAGAACACGGCGACGGTCCCGATGCCTGAGCGGCGGCAGGTGGCGAAGATGCGGCGGGCGATCTCGCCGCGGTTGGCAACCAGTACGGACTGGATCATGTCGTGCCTCACATCCGGAAGACGCCGAAGTTCTCGGCGCCTTCGATCGGGGCGTTGGCAATGGCCGACAGGCACATTCCCACCACGGTGCGGGTGTCGCGCGGGTCGATGACGCCGTCGTCGTAGAGGCGACCGGACAGGAACATCGGCACGGACTCGGCCTCGATCTGGTTCTCGATCATGGCGCGCATCCCGGCGTCGGCTTCTTCGTCGAACGCCTGCCCCCGCGCCTCGGCGGAGGCCCGGCTGACGATGGAGATGACGCCGGCCAGCTGCGCGCCGCCCATGACGGCGGATTTGGAACTCGGCCAGGCGAACAGGAATCGGGGGTCGAATGCGCGTCCGCACATGCCGTAGTGGCCGGCGCCGTAGGACGCGCCGAGCAGGATCGAGATGTGCGGGACGGTGGAGTTGGAGACGGCGTTGATCATCATCGACCCGTGCTTGATCATCCCGCCTTCCTCGTACTCCTTGCCGACCATGTAGCCGGTCGTGTTGTGCAGGAACAACAGTGGGGTGTTCGAGCGGTTGGCGAGCTGGATGAACTGGGTGGCCTTCTGCGATTCCTCGCTGAACAGCACGCCGCGCGCGTTGGCGAGGATGCCCACCGGATATCCGTGCAGTTCGGCCCAGCCGGTGACGAGGGACGATCCGTACATCGGCTTGAACTCGTCGAAGTCGGAGCCGTCGACGATGCGGGCGATGACCTCGCGGGGGTCGAACGGGATCTTGAGGTCGGCGGGGACGATGCCGAGCAGTTCCTCGGGATCCTCGAGCGGCTCGATCACCTCCGCGCGCGGCGCCGGGCCCTGCTTCTTCCAGTTCAGGCGTTTGACGATGCTGCGGCCGATCCGGATGGCGTCCTGCTCGTCGACGGCGAAGTAGTCGGCGAGACCGGACTTGCGGGCGTGCATCTCGGCGCCGCCGAGGGTTTCGTCGTCGGATTCCTCACCGGTGGCCATCTTGACCAGCGGCGGCCCGGCGAGGAACACCTTGGACCGTTCCTTGATCATGACGACGTGATCAGACATGCCGGGGATGTACGCGCCGCCGGCGGTCGAGTTGCCGAAGACGAGGGCGATGGTCGGGATACCCGCCGCGGACAGCTGGGTGAGGTCGCGGAACATGCGCCCACCGGGTATGAACACTTCCTTCTGCGTGGGAAGGTCGGCGCCGCCGGATTCCACGAGGGAGATGACGGGGAGCCGGTTCTGCCGGGCGATGTCGTTGGCGCGGAATCCCTTCCGCAGCGTCCACGGGTTGCTGGTTCCGCCGCGGACCGTCGGGTCGTTGGCGACGATCAGGCATTCGACGCCTTCCACGACGCCGATGCCCACCACGGTGCTGGCGCCGACCGGGAAGTCGCTGCCCCACGCCGCGAGCGGGCACAGTTCGAGGAACGGCGAGTCCGGGTCGAGGAGCAGTTCGATGCGCTCTCGGGCGAGGAGTTTGCCGCGCTTCTTGTGCCGCTCGGTGTATTTCTCGCCGCCGCCCGCGAGCGCCTTGGCGTGCTCGGTCTCGATCTCGGCGAGTTTTTCCGTCATCGCGTTCGCGGCGGCGGCGTACTCCTCGGAACCGGTGTCCAGGGCGGATTTCAACGTGGTCATGACTGATACCCCAATCGCTTGGCCGCGAGCCCCGTCAGGATCTCGGTGGTGCCGCCACCGATTCCGAGGATGCGCATGTCGCGGTACTGTCGTTCCACTTCGCTCTCCCGCATGTAGCCGAGGCCGCCGAACAGCTGAACGGCCTGGTTGGCCACCCACTCGCCCGCCTCGACGGCGGTGTTCTTCGCGAAGCAGACCTCGGCGATGAAGTCCTCGTTCGACACGAGCGAGCGCTCCACCAGCGCCCGGGTGTAGACGCGGGCGACGTCGGTCCGGCGGGCTATCTCGGTGACTGTGTTCTGCACCGACTGCCTGCTGATCAGGGGACGGCCGAACGTCTCCCGGTCGCGTACCCACGCCAGCGTGAGGTCGAGGCACCGCTGCGCGCTCGCATAGGCCTGCGCGGCGAGGGCGATGCGCTCGGTGAGGAAGGCCTGGGCGATCTGCGCGAACCCGCTGTTCTCCTCGCCGACCAGGTTGGCGGCGGGTACCCGTGCGTCGACGAACGACAATTCGGCCGTGTCCGACGCGCGCCAGCCCATCTTGTCGAGTTTGCGCGCCACCTCGAATCCGGGTGTGCCCTTCTCGATCACGAGAAGGGAGACCCCGGACGCGCCAGGGCCGCCGGTGCGGACGGCGGTGACCACGAAGTCGGCGCGGACGGCGGACGTGATGAACGTCTTGGACCCGTTGACGACGAAGTGGTCGCCGTCGCGGACCGCGGTGGTCCGCAGATGCCCGACGTCGGAACCGCCACCGGGTTCGGTGATGGCGAGCGAGCCGATGAGTTCGCCGCGCAGGGTGGGGCGGACCCACTTCTCGATCTGCTCCGGATCGCCCGCGGTGGCGAGGTGCGGCAGCGCGATTCCCGAGGTGAACAGGGAAGCGAACACACCGCCCGACGCACCCGCCTGGTGGAATTCCTCGCAGATCAGCACCGCGTCGACGAGGTCGCCGCCCTCGCCGCCGACGGATTCGGGGAAGCCGGCGCCGAGCAGTCCCAGTTCGGCGGCCTCCCGGTGGAGGGTACGGGGCAGTTCACCGTCGCGCTCCCACTCGTCCAGGTGCGGCAGTATCTGTCGTTCGACGAAGCTGCGCACCGTCTTGCGCAGTTCCTGCCGCTCGGGTGTGTCCCACACGCTCACAACGGTGTCCCTTCGGGGAGGAGTGCTTTGGGTATGTCGAGGTGCCGGGATCTCAGCCATTCGCCGAGGCCCTTGGCCTGCGGGTCGAACCGGGCCTGGGACGCGACGCCCTGCCCGAGGATTCCCTCGATCACGAAGTTGACGGCGCGCAGTTTCGGCAGCACGTACCTCGTGACGGTGAGATCGGCGGCCTCCGGGAGCAGGCGCTTCACCTCGTCGACGGTCAATGCGTGGACCAGCCACCGCCACTGCTCGTCGGTGCGCACCCACACACCGACGTTCGCGTTGCCGCCCTTGTCGCCGCTACGTGCCCCGGCGATGGTGCCGAGCGCGACCCGGACCGTGGGTTCCGCCGCCCGCGGCTCCGGGAGCGCGGGCTCGTCGACATCCGCGAGTTCCCGGACGTCGGTGGCGGGTTCGATGTCGACGCGGGTGCCGTCCGGCAGCACCGCGACGTGCGGCACCTCCTTGGCGTACACGTAGCCGGGGGTGAACACCCCGTAGGGCTGCCCCTGCCCGGGCGGCGCCGTCAGCGTGAATCCGGGGTAGCTCGCGAGGGCCATTTCGACTGCGACGGAAGAGAATCCGCGACCGACAGCGTTGGCGTCGGGGTCCCGGACCACGCAGCGCAGCAGCGCGCTCGCCGCTTCCTCGGTGTCGGCGTCCGGGTGGTCGGTGCGGGCGAGCGACCAGTCGAGTTCGGCAGGCCGGGTGGGCAGCCACCCTTCGAGTTGCCGCTTCACGAGCGCCGCCTTGGCCTCGATGTCGAGGCCGGTGAGCACGAACACGGCCTCGTTGCGGAAGCCGGCGAGCGTGTTCAGCGACACCTTGAGCTGCGGCGGCGGCGCCTCCCCGCTGACGCCGCTGATCCGGACCCGGTCGGGGCCGTCCTGCGACAGTGCGGCGGTGTCGATCCGCGCGGTCACGTCGGGTCCGGCGTACCGGCCGCCGGTGATCTCGTACAGCAACTGCGCGGTGACGGTGCCGACGGTGACGGCGCCGCCCGTGCCGGGATGCTTGGTGATGACGGACGATCCGTCCGAGTCGATCTCGGCGATCGGGAACCCGGGGCGGTCGAGGTCGTCGATCTCGGTGAAGAACGCGTAGTTGCCGCCCGTCGCCTGAGTGCCGCACTCGATGACGTGTCCCGCGACCACGGCGCCGGCGAGCTGATCGACATCGTCTCGCTGCCAGCCGAAGTGCGCGGCGGCCGGGCCCACGATCACGGACGCGTCGGTGACCCGTCCGGTGACGACCACGTCGGCGCCGGCGTTCAGACATTCGACGATGCCCCACGCCCCGAGGTAGGCGTTGGCGGTCAGCGGGCTACCCAGCCCCAGTTCGGCGGCCCGGCCGATCAGGTCGTCGCCTTCGACGTGGGCGATCTTCGCCTGCAACCCCAGCCTGTCGTTCACCTCCCGCAATGCGTCCGCGAGGCCGGCAGGGTTGAGCCCGCCGGCGTTCGCGACGATGCGAACCCCGCGGTCGAGGGCGAGCCCGAGGCAGTCCTCCGCCTGACGGAGGAACGTCTTGGCGTAGCCACGGTTCGGGTCCTTCATGCGGTCGCGGCCGAGGATCAGCATGGTGAGTTCGGCGAGGTAGTCGCCGGTCAGGTAGTCGAGTTCGCCGCCCTCGAGCATCTCGCGCATCGCCGACAGGCGGTCGCCGTAGAAGCCGGAGCAGTTGCCGATCCGCACGGTCATCGGGTTCCCGCCTGACGGCCGCCGCCCGCCGGGCCCGCGAAGGCCTGAGCGATGTTCAGCCACGCGTCGGCGTCCGCGCCGGTGGCCGCGAGGGCGAGGTCGGCACGGTTCGCGCGCTGGGTGACGAGGAGGCAGAAGTCCTCGGCGGGTCCGGTGACCTTCTGCGCGGCGCCCTCGGGACCCCACGTCCAGACGGACACTCCGTCGGGGGCGGTGAGTTCCACGCGGAACTCCTCCGCGGGCGGGGCGAGTTCGTTGACGGCGTAGGCGAAGTCGCGGGTGCGGACGCCGAGGTGGGCGATGCTCTTCAACCGCTCGGTGGGTTTGCGCGGCACTCTGAGCGCGTCGGCGACGTCCTGGCCGTGCGCCCAGGTTTCCATCAACCGGGCGGTAGCCATCGACGCCGCCTTCATCGGCGGGCCGTACCAGAGGATCTTCTGTCCCGGCGGCACGGCCAGGAGGGCCTCCGCGAGCCGTGTTCGGGCCGAACGCCACGCCGCCAGGAGTTCCGCGGGTGCGCGCCGGGCGTGTTCGGCGGCGCCGGCGTCGACGAATCCACCGGGGTTCGCGGCGGCCACCGTCAGCTGCTCGGTGAAGCCGTCGGGGTCGGTGATCGCCAGCAGCGCGGCCTCGTCGGTCCACAGCAGATGCCCGATCTGGTGGGCGATGGTCCAGCCCTCGGCCGGTGTCGGATCGGCCCAGCGGGTGTCGGGGAGGTCGGCGACGAGCGCGTCCAGCGAGTCGCTCTCGGCGCACAGATCATCGATGAACCTCTGCAGTTCAGCCATGCGACCAGCATCACACCGACCCGATAAAAAAGCAAGCACGATTGATTGTTATTTGGCTGCGCATCGCTCGGCGAGCTGACATCCTGGTCACGTGATCCGACAGATGCTCACCCAGGCCGCGCTCAACCCACTCCCCACCCCGCGCACCCTGGCAGCCCGACTGGTCCCGGGAACCGGCCACACCATCGCCGGGAAGCGGATCCTCGTCACCGGCGGTTCCTCGGGCGTCGGCGAAGCGGCGGCACGCCGGCTCGCGACCCTCGGCGCGGAGGTCGTCCTCGTCGCCCGCGGCTCCGACGCCCTCGAGTCGGTGCGCGACGACATCCTGCGATCGGGTTGCGACGCCCACGCCGTCCCGTGCGACCTCACGGACCCGGAGTCCGTCGACGCCCTCGTCGCGCGGGTGCTCGGGGAGATCGGACCCGTCGACGTTCTCGTCAACAACGCCGGACGGTCGATCCGGCGGACCGTGGAGGACTCGCTGGACCGCTTCCACGACTTCGAACGCACCATGGCCGTCAACTACTTCGGCTCGACGCGGCTGACCCTGAAGTTGCTCCCGTCGATGCTCGAGCGCGGCGAGGGGCACGTCATCAACGTCGCGACGTGGGGTGTGCCGGCCGGGGTCATGCCCAAGTTCTCCGCCTACCACGCGTCCAAGGCGGCCGTCGGCGCGTTCGGCCGCAGCCTCGGCGCCGAACTGCGCGACCGCGGGATCTCGGTGACCACCCTCGACTTCCCCTTGGTCCGCACTCCGATGATCGCGCCCACCGCGGACTACGACGCGATGGCGGCACTGACTCCCGAGCAGGCGGCGGAATGGTTCGTCACGGCGGTGCGCACCCGCCCGATCGAACTGCTCCCCAGTTACGCCGAATTGTTCCGGCTACTCGGCACGTTCGCGCCGTCCGCCACCGACGCACTGGTACGGCGCACCGGCATCTGAGCGCAATGACAGACTGGGACGGTCTCGAATCCGCGCTCACACCCGAGGGAGTCGTCCATGACCGACGCCGTGCTCACCACCCGCGAAGGCGACATCGTCACCTGGACGCTCAACCGCCCGGAGGCCCGCAATCCCATCTCCGAGCCGGACGTGATCGAGGCGCTGGAGAATGCGGTGGCCGACGTCAACGGTGATCCCAGTGTGCGCGCCGCGATCGTCACCGGTGCCGGTTCGGCGTTCTCCTCCGGCGGCAACGTCAAGCACATGCGCGACCGCGCGGGAATGTTCGGCGGCTCCCCCGCCGACCTGCGTCAGGGCTACCGGCACGGCATCCAGCGCATCCCGCTCGCGCTCTACCACTGCGAGGTGCCGACCATCGCCGCCGTCAACGGACCCGCGATCGGCGCCGGCTGCGACCTGTCGCTGATGTGCGACATGCGGATCGCCTCCACGGCCGCCGTGTTCGCCGAGAGCTTCGTCAAGGTCGGACTCGTTCCCGGCGACGGCGGCGCCTGGTTCCTTCCGCAGGCGGTCGGGATGGCGCGGGCCAGCGAGATGGCGTTCACCGGCGACGCGATCGACGCCGCGAAGGCGCTCGAATGGGGACTCGTCTCGCAGGTCGTCGAACCCGGGGAACTCCTCGACGCGGCACGGGCACTCGCCGACCGGGTGGCGGTCAACCCGCCGCAGGTGCTGCGGATGACCAAGAAACTGCTGCGCGAGGGCCGTCACCAGAGCCTCGAGAGCCTCCTCGAACTGTCTGCGGCCATGCAGTCGCTCGCCCACCACACCGCGGACCATCACGAGGCCGTCGGCGCGATGCTCGACCGCCGCACTCCGAACTTCACCGGCCGGTGACCCCGGGCAGCGCACACCCGTGACAGCCGAACCGCGCAGTCAACTTCTCCCCGTCGTCTCGGTCCTCGGATCGGTGCTGTCCGTCCAGTTCGGTGCCGCGTTCGCGAGCACCCTGTTCGATGCGGTCGGCGCAGGCGGCGCCGTGTCGCTGCGCCTGACGATCGCGGCGATCATCCTCGGGGTGATCGTGCGGCCGCGGTGGCGACGGTGGACACGCACGCAGCGGCAGGGTGTTCTCGCACTCGGAGTGGCGCTCGCCGTGATGAACTCGGCGTTCTACGAGGCCCTCGCGCGGCTCCCGCTCGGCACCGCGGTCACCATCGAATTCCTGGGTCCGCTCACCCTCGCCGCCGTGCTGTCGCGGAGACTGCAGGACGGCGTGTGGGTGCTCGCGGCGCTGACCGGCGTGGTCCTGCTCGGTCTGCGCGAGAACTCGGGCGCCGAGCCCCTCGACCTCGTGGGGGTGGGGTTCGCGCTCGTCGCCGGCACGGCCTGGGCCGGCTACATCGTCGCCGGCTCACACCTCGCCGCGAGGGTACCCAGCGCGGACGGCCTGGCCGGGGCGAGCATCGTCGCAGCGGTGCTGACGATTCCGCTCGGCGCTGTTTCGGGCGGCACCGCGCTGTTCGACCCCCGGATCCTGGCCGTCGGCGCGGTGGTGGCCTTGCTGTCCTCGGTAATTCCGTACTCGCTCGAACTGCGGGCGCTGCAGGTGATGAGCAAGAAGGTGTTCGCCGTACTCATCGCGCTGGAACCGGCGGCCGCGACCCTCGCCGGGGTGATCGTGCTCGGGCAGGTCCTCGGACTGCAGTCGCTCGCCGCGATCGCGCTCGTCGTCGCGGCGGGCGTCGGATCCGTGCTGGGCAACCGGTAGCGGCACGGACGACGGGCCCGGCTGGCAGGATCGACCCGTGAGCACCGCGAACCTGACCCGAGCCGAAACCGCCGAACGTTCCCGCGCGATCGAGGTTCTCGGCTATCGGGTGGAACTGGACATACTCGGCGCCGTCGACCCGGAGGTCGGGACGTTCGCGACCACGACCACCGTCGAGTTCACCGCGAGCGCGTCCACGACCTGGCTCGACTTCCTCGGGGCCGGCGTGGAATCGGTGACCGTCAACGGCGCCGGCGTCCCCGTCGACTACGACGGCGCCCGCATCGCGTTGACCGGGCTGCGGGAATCGAACGTCGTGACGGTCGCCGCCCGGGGCGAATACAGCCGTTCCGGTGAGGGACTGCACCGGTACCTCGACCCGGCCGACGACCGGACGTACCTCTACACGCAGTACGAACCGGCGGACGCGCGGCGGGTGTTCGCGTGCTTCGAGCAGCCGGACCTGAAGGCGCCGTTCACGTTCGTCGTCACCGCGCCGCACGGGTGGGAGGTGATCTCCAACCAGCAGGTCGCCGAGCGGGAAGACACGACCGGCGGGCAGGTCGTCACGTTCGCGCCGACCCTGCCGATCTCCACGTACATCACCGCGGTCGTGGCCGGGCCGTACCACCGGGTGGACTCGGCGTGGAGCGGCGGCGATCTCACGATCCCGCTGGGCGTCCTCTGCCGGGCGTCGCTCGCGCAGTACCTCGACGCCGACACGATCTTCGAGATCACCCGGCAGGGGCTGAGCTTCTTCGCGGACGGCTTCGACTACCCGTACCCGTTCGGCAAGTACGACCAGGTGTTCGTTCCCGAGTACAACCTCGGGGCCATGGAGAACCCGGGCTGCGTGACGTTCACCGAGGCGTACGTGTTCCGCGGCGCCGCCACGGATTCCCAGTACGAGGGCCGCGCGAACACGATCCTGCACGAGATGGCCCACATGTGGTTCGGCGACCTCGTGACGATGGTGTGGTGGGACGACCTGTGGCTCAAGGAATCGTTCGCCGACTACATGGGCGCCCTGGCGAACGCGGAAGCCACCCGGTGGACGGACGCGTGGGTGGCCTTCGCCAACCGCCGCAAGGCGTGGGCGTACCTGCAGGACCAGCTGCCGACGACGCATCCGATCGTGGCGGACATCGTCGACCTCGAGGCCGCGAAACTGAACTTCGACGGCATCACGTATGCGAAGGGCGCCAGCGTCCTCAAGCAACTCGTCGCGTACGCCGGGCGGGAGGCGTTCTTCGAGGGGGCGCGCCGCTACTTCCGTGCCCACGCGTTCGGGAACACCACCCTCACGGATCTGCTGACGGAGCTGTCGGCGACGTCGGGCCGGGACCTGACGAGCTGGGCACGCGCCTGGTTGCAGACCACCGGGGTGTCCGCGCTGAGTCTGGAACGGGACCCCGACGGGCGCGCCGCGATCGTGCAGACCGATCCGCGCCCACATCGGCTCGGCGTGGGGCGCTACGACTTCGACGCGGCCGGCGATCTCGTGTGCGCGGCGCGGGTCGAAGTCGACCTCGCGGTCGCCCGCACCCCGATCGACCTCGACGACGCGCCGCTCGTGGTGCTCAACGACGCCGACCTGACGTATGCGAAGGTGCGGTTGGACGATCGATCGCTGAGCACCGTCGAGCAGTCCCTCGACCGGGTGCGGGACCCGCTGGCGCGTGGCCTGATCTGGTCGTCGCTGTGGAACACGACCCGCGACAGCGAACTGGGCGCGAAGCGGTATCAGTCGATGGCCCAGCGGTTCTCCCCGGCGGAATCGCACCTGACCCTGCTCACGTCCGTGCTGGCCAACGCCCCGTACGCGATCGAGCACTATCTGCCCGAGACCGCGCGCGCCGCCGCTCGTCGCGAGTGGCTCGACCACACGTGGCGTGCATTGTGGGATGCCCCGCCTGCGTCGGGGAGCCAACTCGCCTGGGCACGTGCGGTGGCGGCCGCCGCCGAGGTGGACGACAGTCGCGCGGAGGACATCCGGTCGCTGCTCGACACCGACGGGCGGGCACCGGCCGGGTTGTCGCTCGACCCGGACCTGCGGTGGGCGCTGAGGGGCGCGCTCGCCGCCACCGGGCACGCCGACGACGCGGACCTCGACGGTGAACTGCGCCGCGACGACACCGGTTCCGGCCGCACCGCGTACCTGCGGGCGACGTTCTCACGACCGGACCCGGACGTGAAGGCGAAGGCCTGGGACACGATCTTCCACGACCGCACACTGTCCAACGACCACCTCGGCGCGATCATCGCCGGATTCCGCGCAGGCGCCCGGCACGACCTCGTCGCCGGCTACGCCGCCGACTACTTCGCCGCGATCCGCTCGGTGTGGGAGACGCGCAGCATCGAGATCGCCCGGCGGATCGTGGTCGGGCTGTTCCCGGCCGCGCCGGGTCTCGACGCCGCCGACGAATGGCTCGCAAGCAACACCGATGCGCCCGCCGCGCTACGCCGGCTGGTGCTCGAGCAGCGGGATCACCTCGCCCGGGACCTGCGGGCGCAGGCCTTCAACAGCTCGGAGGTCACCGGCTGACCGGCCCGGCCCCGATCGCGGTGCGGGCGGTCCAGCGTTCCAGGGCGCGGCGCCACAGCCCCGACGCACTGTCGCCGGCCCACGCGACGTACCCGTCGGGACGGACGAGCAGTGCGGGCCCGGCATCGGTCCGGGTCACCGCGTGAATGCCGCAGGGAACGGGCGCCCCCGGCTCGGTGACCAGGACGAACCCGCCCGAGCGCAGCACCTCGTAGAGTCGGCCGGCGTCGGTGGGCACGTCCTCGGCCCGTCGGCCCACAAGAGCGCTCTCGCCGGCGTCGTGGCCGTAGCCGATACCGATGCCCGAGAACATCCGCGCCACCGCGTCGCCGATCGGCGGAATGCCGAGAAGCGCTGCCACCGCGCCGTTCCGGAGCTTCCGCAGAATCCACGTCCGCACGGTCATCATGCGCATCGTGGCACCACTCGACCGCAGCACCAGCCGCCCCACCGGGTGCCGTTCGGAGTGATACGTGTCGAGCACCGCGTCGTCCGCGCCGCCGAGAACGGCCGCGAGTTTCCAGCCGAGATTGATCGCGTCCTGAATGCCGGTGTTCATCCCCTGGCCGCCCGCCGGTGAATGCACGTGGGCGGCATCGCCTGCGAGGAACACCCGGCCCGTCCGGTACTGCGGGACCTGCCGTTCGTCGCTGTGGAATCGCGACTGCCACCGCACGTCGCCGAGTCCGTAGTCCGTGCCCATCGCGAGTCGGATGGTGCTACGCAGTTCCTCCCGGTCCACGGGGGCGCTGTCGTCCACCTGGTGGCTGCGATTCCAGGCGATCACGCGAAACAGGTTGTCGCCGTAGGGCGCGATGAAGGCGAATCCGTCGCGGACGGCGTTGACGGTCACGAGGTTGTCCGGCGGGTTCTCGAGTTCGACGTCGGCGAGCATGATCGACCGCAGCACGGCCTTGCCCGGGAACGGCTGCCCGATCAACGTCCGCACCACGCTGTGCGCGCCGTCCGCACCGACCGCATACGCCGCGTGAAACGTGCCGGCGCGTCCCGAACCGTCGTGGCCGTGAACGCAGACGCCGTCCCCGTCCTGCTCCACACCGGTGACGGTGAAACCCCGGACGAAGTCGGCGCCGCGCTCCCGGGCGTGCGCCTCGAGGAGGGCGTCGACGTTCTGCTGCGGGGTGACGAGGACGTACGGGAAGCGGGACCGCAGGCGCCCGAGGTTCAGCGCTGCGCCGCGCCACAGTTTCAGGCCCGGTGAGGCGGCACCGGTGGCCACGAGACGGTCGGCGAGTCCGCGGGCGTCGAGCAGTTCGAGAGTGCGGGCGTGGACGCCGAATGCGCGGCTGAGGGTCGACGGCGCGGCGCGTTTGTCGAGCACCGTCACGGATCGGCCCGCCGTCGCCAACTCGGCCGCGAGCATGCATCCGGTGGGTCCCGCGCCGATCACCACCACGTCGATGTGCTTCATGACGTTGCCTCCGATCGAAAGGTTCCCAGCAAGTCAACAACTGTTGACTTTGACGGTAGACGCATCCCGACGCCAGGTCAACAGTTGTTGACTACACTTCGGGAATGCCTGAACGCCGCGCCCGCTCCGCCGTCGCCACCCGCGCCGCGATCCTCGACGCGGCCCGTGCCCGGTTCGGCACGAACGGCTACGAACGCACGACGATGCGCGCCGTCGCGTCGGACGTCGGCGTCGACCCCGCACTCGTGGTCCGGTACTTCACCAACAAGGAATCGCTGTTCGCCGAGGCCGCCGAATTCGAACTGCACCTCCCCGACCTCCGCGACGTTCCGGTGCGGGAACTCGCGACCGTGCTGATGCCGCGCTTCTTCGCGGTGTGGGAGAACGACGGCGCGTTCCTCCCCCTGCTCCGCGCGGCGGCCAGCAGCCCGCGGGCCGCCGAGGCGATGTTGCAGGTCTTCGCCCGCCAGGTGGCGCCCGCGCTCGCAGCGGTCGCGGCCGATCACGCCGACGAGCGCGCGGCCCTCGTCGGGTCGCAGGTCCTCGGACTCGCCTTCTCCCGCTACGTACTCCGGGTGCCGCCCCTCGCGGATATGACGCACGAACAGCTGATGCGGTGGGTCGGGCCCGTGCTCGAGTACTACCTCACCACGGAACCGCAGTAGCCGCCCTACCGGTGATGTCTGCCGCCGTTCAGCATCCAGCGGGCGTCGATTTCACTCGTGCTGCGGCGGTGCCGCCGGATGGTGAACGACGTGATCGGCAACCGCTCGACGACGCTCGCGTCGGCCCGCGGATCACCCGCAATCCCCTGTTCGAGAACCGAATACGCGGTGTGGTTGACCGAATGGACGGCCAGCCGGAGGGCGTCGAGCGCCGTCGGCCTCGGCCCGAACGCGGCGAGCGTGTGACCGCCGTCCACCGCGGTCTCCACCACTGCGTAGAAATGCCAGTCTGCGCCCGAATCGCCAGTCATGTTGCGCCTCGCTCGATGTGCTTCTGTGAGCTGTGCCATGACCGTATCGCGAGGGTACGACACGTTTTCCGGCGGCGCGCCGGTCAGGCCACGGACCGGCGGCCGATCCCGAAAAGCTTCTGCGGGGCGTCGATTCCCTCGAGCCGGTGACTGCCCGCCGGTTCACCCCAGAACTCGTCGCTGTCCAGTTCGTCGTAGAACTCCCCCGTCACGACCACCTCCTGGGACGGCGCGACCGTGACGACGCGACCGGCCATGGCGACCGGCCTGCCGAACCAGTCGCCGGCGCTCGGTACCGCCGTGCCCCAGGCGATCCCGGCCCGCAACTGCGGAAGCCCCTCGGCGCGCGCGGCTTGCACGAGGTCGAGCGCGACATGCGCCAGCGCGTTGGGATCGGGCGAGACCATCATGACGGCGTCCCCGATCGTCTTCACCAGACGCACCGGCGGCGACACCAGATCCGTGGCCACCAGGTCGAGGCGCTCGGCCACCCGGCCCAGATCGGCGGGCTCCGCCTGCTCCCCGAGCAGCGTGAATCCGACGAGGTCCGCGAAACAGACCCCGACCTCCTGCGCTCCCCGCACCTGGAGGTTCGCGTCGCCCGCGATTCCCACCGCGTCGGACCGGAGTTGATGGCGCAGAGCGGTGGCGATGAGATGAGCCAGGATCTGCGCCTCGAAATCCACGATGCGACGCATCTCCACCGCGTACCGCAGGGCCACCTCGGGATGCTCGCGCGTCGCCTCGAGCCGCTCCTGCAGGAGCGAGTCCGCGGCGCCGGCGACCGTCCAGAGGTTGCGGCCGAGCACCCGGGCGGCCGCGAAGATGGCGCTCTCGTCGAGACCCAGATCCCGGTACTGCTCCAGTCCGCGCGCGAGGTCGAGGTCGCCGTCGTCGTAGAACGTGCCGTCCGCCGACRCACCCCGCCCGATGGCGCGGAACCACCGGCGGGCGTCGTCGACGGTGACGCCCACCTTCCGGGCGATGTCGTCGATGCTGTACCGGCCTTTCGGCGACAGCGCGTGCTCGAGCAGCACGTGTGCGAGGCGATCGCCCCGCGCGGCGCCGCGGAGATCGTCGACCGACGCCCCGTCCTCGATGAGGGTGTTCAGCACCCCCATGCGCGCGGACCGGTCCGGCCCGCTGAGCCCGTCGAGGAGGCCGGCGCGCTCGAACTCGTGGAGCAGCGACGGCGGCGGACCGGGGCGTCGCAGCGGGCGGGTCGGTGGGGACACCAGACGTCCCGTCCGGGGCGTGATCCGTCGGGGCTGTCGCGGAGTGCGCACGTCCCCATCGTCCCAGGAACGACGTCGCCCTTCGCCGTAATCCTCCGAACTCCCTGTCCCCGCGACCGGGACCGAACTATATTCGGTGTGTGCCGATTCAAAGTCTGTTACTGGACGTGGCGGAGGGCCATTTCGCCCGCCGCGGCGTCCTCGGCACCCGGCTGGCCGACATCCGGCAGGAGGCCGGGGTCAGCGTGGGAGCCGTCTACCACCACTTTCCGAACAAGGAAGAGCTGTACCTGCAGGTCTGGTTGCGCGCACTCGCCGACTACCAGGGCGGATTCCGGGCCGCACTCGCGGAATGCGCCGATGCCCGGTCCGGGGTGGAAGGTGCCGTCGTCCGCCACCTGCACTGGGTGTCCGGCAACCCACAGCGGGCCACCATCCTCGCCGCGCCGCGCCCGCCGGGCGTCGACGAGCGGGCCGACACCACCAATGCCGCGTTCTTCCGCGACGTCACCCACTGGTGGCGGGTCCACGAACACTACGGAACGGTCCGCCGATTCGACTTCGACGTGCTCTACGCGTTGTGGCTCGGCCCGGCGCAGGAGTACTCGCGCCAATGGCTCGCGGGCGCCATGACCACCGACCCCACCACGGTCGCGCCCGAACTGGCGCGCGCCGCGTGGGATTCGTTACGAAACCAGGAGTAAAGGGATGACAGTCGACGTCGCGCTCACCGCCGACACCGCGCAGGCCGTGCTGGAGGCCCAGCCGTTCAGCGTGCTCGTCGGCGCACGGATGACGCAGTTCGGCGAGGGCGGCACCACCCTCGAGATCCCGGTCCGGGACGAACTGCGGCAACAGAACGGCTTCGTGCACGGCGGTGTCCTGTCGTACGCCGCCGACAACGCCCTCACGTTCGCCGCGGGCACGGTCCTCGGCGCGAACATCATGACCGCGGGCTTCACGATCACCTACCTCCGGCCCGCGCAGGGCGTACTGCTGCGAGCGGACGCCCGGGCCGACGCGTCCACTCGCCGCCAGGCGCTGTGCCGGTGCGACATCTACGCGGTGCAGGAGGACGGTTCGGAGGTACTGTGCGCCGCCGCCCAGGGCACGGCGACAGTCAAGCAGCCGCGATAGTCGCGGCACACGGGATGGAACGATGAGACCATGGCTGATTCCGTCGATCGCGCATCCGTGGACAGGGCGCGTGAACGTATCACCGGCCTGATCCGCCGGACCCCTACGTTCCGCACCACCGTGCCCACCGTCCACGGCGCCGTGCCGGTGATCTTCAAACTCGAATTCCTGCAGTACGGCGGCTCGTTCAAGGTGCGGGGCAGTCTCAACGCGCTGCTGCACGCCGAGGAGGACGGACGCCTCGACGACGCAGGCGTCGTCATCGCGTCGGGCGGGAACGCCGCCATCGGAGCGGCGTGGGCGTCGCGGCTCCGGGGTGTGAAGTGCACCGTGGTCGTCCCCGTCACGGCACCCGACGTCAAGATCGACAAGCTGATCGCGCTCGGCGCGGACGTGCGCAAGGTCGGCGACCGGTACGCCGAGGCGGCCGAGTACGCGACGGAACTCGCGGCGTCGTCGAGCGCCCTCGCCCTGCACGCCTACGATCTCCCCGACATCGTCGCCGGGGCGGGCACCATCGCGCTCGAGATCCAGGACGACGTCGCCGAGCCGCTGTCCTACGTGATCGCCGTCGGCGGCGGCGGACTGCTGTCCGGCGTCATCGCCGGCAGCGGCGAGGACGACAGCATCTTCGGTGTGGAGCCGAGCGGAGCGGCGACGCTGCACTCCGCGGTCGCCGCCCGGCAACCCGCGGACATCGACATCGACAGCATCGCCGGCGATTCCCTCGGCGCCACCCGGATCGGCTCCATCGCCTGGGAGACGGTCCGCTCGCGGCCCGTCTCCAGCCTGATCGTCGACGACGACGCCCTGATCGACGCGCGAACGCTGCTGTGGGAGGAGTTCCGGATCGTCGTCGAACACGGCACCGCAGCGGCGCTCGCCGCGATCGTCACCGGACAGCTCCGCCCCACCGGCGACAAGCCGCTCTGCGTGGTGCTGTGCGGCGCCAACACGTCGCTGACCAGTTACTGATCCGGCCGCCCGTCAGCTGCGCGGTTTCAGGCGGCTGTTCGGCAGTTCGGGAGCGGGCAGCGGATCGCCGTCGTAGCCCTCGACCGTGCCGAACCGGGGGTCGGCGGGCGCCGCGCCCCGGAGTTCGGACTGCCATTCGCGGCGGTAGCCGACGATGTCCTCGTGGCTGCGGCCGAGGAAATTCCACCACATGATCACCTGCTCGCCGAGCGGCTCGCCGCCGAGCACCAGCAGCCGCGCCCGGGTACCGCCCGTGTTGCGCAGCGCCACCAGCGACTCGCCGGGCGGCTGATAGCCGAGTTCCGCCCAGCGCAGCGTGGTCCCGCGCAGCTGCACCTCACCCTCGTCCACGAGCACCCCCACCTCGAAGCCGCGCTCGATGTCGAGGGTGATGTCGGCACCCGGCTCCAGCAGGATTTCCGCACCGACCAGCGGCGTGAACGTGCGCACCGGCGACGTGGAGCCCACCGTGCTTCCGAGGAACACTCGCACCGTTGCCCCGCCCCGGACGACCGGATCGGGCGCGTACGTCTCGAATGCCGGCTCCGCGTCCTGCGCCGACGCCGGCAACGCCACCCACAGTTGCGCGCCGTGCAGGATCCGCGTCTGCGGTGTCGAGACCTCGGAGTGCGCGATCCCCCGCCCCGCGGTCATCAGGTTGACCTCACCGGGACGCACCATCGCGTGCGAGCCGATGCTGTCGCGGTGTTCGATCTCGCCGGTGAACAGCCAGCTCACCGTCTGCAGTCCCGTGTGCGGGTGCGGTGGCACGTTCATCCCGCCCGTCTTCGCGACGTCGTCCGGACCGTAGTGGTCGGCGAAGCACCAGGCTCCGATCAGCGAACGGTCGCGCTGCGGGAGGGTGCGCCGGACCGGCATCGCGCGGGGGCCGCCGAGCGGGACCTCGCGCGCGCCGAGCACCTGGATGCCGCCGCCGTCGGGGTGCGATTCGCACCGCTCTTCCACCGTGTTCGTCTCCAGATTGCTCACTGCTCCATCGTGCCTTTCGTCAGTCCTGTGCGCCGCGTAGTTTCGCGCAGAGTTCGGTGAGCGTGTCGAGTTCGTCTTCGGACAGTGCCGGGCCGACGTGCCGCCGGATGCTCGCCGCGTGCCTGCGTCCGACGGACTTCTGCACCCGCACACCCTCCTCGGTCAGTGCGACGACGGTCCCGCGGCGGTCGCCGGGATCGCCCTCCCGGGTGACGTACCCGGAGCCGGCCAGCCGCTCGACGAGCCTGCTCAGCGACGGCTGGCTGAGCAGGATCTCCCGATTGAGGTCGTGCAGGCGCAGCCTGCGCCCGGGTGCCCGGCCGAGTGTGAACAGCACGTCGTACTCGCGCATGCTCAGCTCGTCCCACACGTCGTCGGCTGCGAGGTTCCGCATCACCGCGACCTGCGCGCGGAACAGCGCCTCCCACGCCTCGGCCGCCCGTTCGGTCCTACTGGCGGGCGGCATCGACCGGCTCGCGATCGGACTTCATCGACGCGTGCGTCGGCGGGTTGTCCGGCACCCCGGCAGGCCTGCGGGCGTCGAACTCCTTGCGCAGCACGGGCACGACCTCGCCGCCGAGCAGGTCCAGCTGCTCGAGCACCGTCTTCAGGGGAAGTCCCGCGTGATCGACGAGGAACAACTGCCGCTGGTAGTCGCCGAAGAAGTCGGCGAACGTCAGGGTCTTCTCGATCACCTGCTCCGGGGTGCCGACGGTCAACGGGGTCTGGTCGGTGAAGTCCTCGAGGCTCGGCCCGTGGCCGTAGACCGGGGCGTTGTCGAAGTAGGGCCGGAACTCGTCGACGGCGTCCTGGGCGTTGCGGCGCATGAACACCTGCCCGCCCAGGCCGACGATCGCCTGGTCCGCGCGGCCGTGGCCGTAGTGCTCGTACCGCTCGCGATAGAGGTTGATCAGGGCGATGTAGTGCTCCTTGGGCCAGAAGATGTTGTTGGCGAAGAAACCGTCGCCGTGGAATGCCGCGATCTCGGCGATCTCCGGGCTGCGGATCGACCCGTGCCAGACGAACGGCGGGACGCCGTCGAGCGGGCGCGGCGTGGAGGTGAAGCCCTGCAGCGGAGTGCGGAACTGCCCCTGCCAGTCCACGACATCCTCGTCCCACAGTCGGCGCAGCAACCGGTAGTGCTCGAGCGCCAGCGGGATGCCCTGCCGGATGTCCTGGCCGAACCACGGATAGACGGGGGCCGTGTTTCCGCGGCCCATCATCAGATCCACCCGGCCGTCCGCGAGGTGCTGCAACATCGCGTAGTCCTCGGCGATCTTCACCGGGTCGTTGGTGGTGATCAGCGTCGTGGACGTGGACAGGATGATCTTCTCGGTCTGCGCGGCGAGGTAGCCCAGCATGGTGGTGGGTGACGAAGGCACGAACGGCGGGTTGTGGTGCTCGCCGGTGGCGAACACGTCGAGCCCGACGTCCTCGGCGTGCTTGGCGATGGTCGTCATCGCCTTGATGCGCTCGTGCTCGGTGGGTGTGCGGCCGGTAGTGGGATCGGCCGTGACGTCGCCGACGGTGAAGATTCCGAACTGCATAGCTGTTCCTCTCGCGTCAGAACTCCATGCATTTGCATGAACCTATTGCAACATTCAACCACTTCGGCCTATTCCGGAAACGGCCGAGGGCGGCAAGCGCASTGCGCTTGCCGCCCTCGGCGACGTTCGGTCGGGACGAGCCCGATCAGTGCATCATGACCGTCGGGGCACCCTCGGCCTCGAGACGCGGGTTGACCGACTTCTTCCGCGGCAGCAGGAACGCCGGGATGAGCGTCAACGCGATCAGCACGGTGGCGACCAGGAACGTGTTGCCGAACGCGTCGGCGGCCTGGCTCAGGACCTGGTCCACCATTCCGGGAGGCTCCTGTGCGGCGACCTCGGGCACGTGCTGCATCGCGACCGTCTGACTGTCGAGACCGCGATCGAGCAACTGGTTGGTGAGGACCACCGACATGACGGCGGTACCGATCGAACCCGCGGTCTGCTGGACGATGTTCATCAGCGTGGAACCACGCGCGACCTGGTCGTTGGACAGCGTCACGATCGCCGCGGTCATCAGCGGCATCATGGTGCAGCCCATGCCCATACCCATCACGAACAGCGCACCCATCAGCAGCCAGGTCGGCGAATCCGCCGCCACCTGCGTGAAGACGCCCAGCCCGATGAGGATCAGCGGCAGACCCGTCAGCACGATCTTGCCGGGGCCCATCTTGTCGACGAGTCGTCCGGCCACCGGCATCGTCAGCATCGCGCCGATACCCTGCGGAGCCATCAGCAGACCGGCCGCGAGCGTGGTGTGCCCGCCGACCTGGATGAAGTAGCTCGGAAACAGCAGACCGGCACCCATGAACGCGACGATGAACAGCGAAGTCGTGATGACCGCGACCGACAGCTGCCGGTTCTTGAACAGGTGCAGGTCGATCAGCGGGTGGTCCTTGCGCAGCGCGTGGAAGATGAACGCGACGATCAGGACCAGGCCGATCACACCGGGCGCCAGCACGCGGGCCGAGGCGACGGTGCCCACCTCCGGGATGGACGACACACCGAACAGGAACAGCGCCAGACCCGGCGAGAGCAGCAGCATGCCGAGGAAGTCGAAGGACTCGGACGGCGAGGCCTGGTCGGACGGCAGGATGATGAACGCGGCAGCCAGGGCGATGATGCCGATGGGCAGGTTGATCAGGAAGATCCAGTGCCAGCTCGCCGCCTCGATCAGCCAGCCGCCGAGGATCGGGCCACCGATGGGTCCGAGCAGCATGGGGATACCGAGAACCGCCATGACCCGGCCGACGCGGTCGGGGCCTGCAGCCTTCGTCATGATCGTCATGCCGAGCGGCATCAACATGCCGCCGCCGAGCCCCTGCAGGACGCGGAAGCCGATCAGCGACGTGATGTCCCACGCGAAACTACACAGCACCGAGCCGAGCACGAACAGCACGAGGGCCGTCATGTAGAGGCGTTTGGTGCCGAAGCGGTCGGCCGCCCACCCGGTGACGGGGATGACGGTCGCCAGGGCGAGGGTGTACGCGGTCATCGTCCATGCGACGGTGGCGTACGTGGTGTCGAACTCGGTGGCGAACGTCGGCAGCGCAACGCTGACGACGGTCACGTCGAGGATCGACATGATGGCACCGAGCACCACCACGGACGCGATCTTGAGGACCGTGCCGTCGAGCTTGTCGGGCGCCGCGTTCGCGGCGGTCGGCGATGTCATCCGAATATCTCCTGGTTGAGTTCTCGCAGGGACTCCCCCGCGAGGATCGGTTGTAGTGCCTCGATCAGCCGAGTCCGCTCGCTCTCCGGAACCCGCCATGCGAACCGTCGCAACTGATCACGCTTGCAGTCGATGTGCTGGTTGGCGACCTTATGCCCGGCCTCCGACAGGGAGACCCGTTTGACCCGCCGGTCCCGCTCGTCCTCCCGGCGGACCACGAGACCCAGCTTCACGAGTTGATCGACGTTTCGACCCGCCGCGGCAACCGAGAGCCGCAACCGCTCGGCCACTTCGTTGATCGGAAGCGGCTCACCGTGCTGAGCCAGCGCGAAGAGCATGCGCACCTGCGAAAACGTGAGGTCCAGCTCGATGAGGTTGTCCATCGACTCCGACTCCCCCGCACTCAACAGTTGGGTGAAGAAGTCGTTGAGTAGTTCGAAGAGAAGATCAGGAGAATTGTCGGGCACCCTCGAATGCTAGCGCTTATGCAACTATTGCCCAAGAGCAACTAAGGCGCAACCGAATAAATGGTGTCCGGTATCACATTCCCCGGCAGCGCCCACGACCTGCGGGTTCAGTCCTGGACGAGGACCGCCTTGCCCAGCACGAGGCCGGCCTCGAGATCGCGCAGCGCATCCGCGGCCTGCTCGAGCGGGTACCTGGACGTGACCACCGGGCGCAGTCCGCGCTCCACGTGCCGGATCAGCGCGGCGTGCACCTCTTCCAGCGCATTCGGTTCGGTGCGGAGGAACTCGCCCCACGCCGCCCCGACGATGCTGATGTTGCGGAACAGCACGCGGTTCACCTTCACCTCGGGGATCGCACCGCCGGCGAAACCGATCACGACCAGACGCCCTTCCGGGGCCAGCACTCGGACGGCCTCGTCGAATGCGTCGCCGCCGACCGGGTCCACCACGATCTGCGCGCCCCGGCCGCCGGTCAGCTCACGCGCCCGGGCGCCCCAGCCGTCGTCGAGGCGGACGACCTCGTCGGCCCCCAGTTCGCGGAGGAAGTCGTCGGCCCCGTCCCGGCGCACCACCGCGATCACGTGGGCGCCGTGCGCCTTGGCCAGCTGGATGCTGGACGTCCCCACGCCACCCGCAGCGCCGAGGACGACGACGGTTTCGCCGGCCCGCAGTCGTGCCCGGCGCTCCAGCGCGAATTCCATCGTCTGGTAGTTGACGATCAGCGACGCCGCTTCCTCGAAACCCAGCGTCGACGGGATGGGCAGCACCTGCGCGGCAGGCACCGCGGCCCGTTCGGCGTAACCGCCGACCTGCGGTGCCGCCAGCACCCGGCGGCCCGGCTCGAGTCCGCTCCCGTCGGGCGCCGACACCACGACACCCGCGACTTCGGAGCCGGGGACGAACGGCGGTTCGGGCCGGAGCTGATACTTGCCGTAGCTGATCAGCAGGTCGGGAAAGCACACGCCGCTCGCCTTGACGTCGATCAGGACCAGCCCCTCGGCCGCCGGTTCGGGAACGTCCCGCAGCGTCATGCCGCCCGGCCCCGACAGCTCCGTCACCACCACTGCGCGCATGCTCGAAACACTAGACGCGCAGGGGTGGCGGGTGGCGTCAACGAGCGAACAGTCGCTTCCGTCTGCGGGCGACGGTCACCATCTCGACCTTGTCGGTCATCTTCACGCGCGGCCGGGCCGATCCCGCCGCGCGCGATGTCTCCGCCTTGTCGATCGCACGCCAGCCGGCGAAGCCGATCTGTTCCGGCTGGCGCCGCTCGACGAGCTTCTTCACGTCCTTGCGGGTCCCGACCGTGCCGAGGAGTTCGCCGGCCTCGAAATCCGCGAGCAGCGAGGACACGGTCTCCTTGGCACACGCCTTGTTGGTGCCGATGACCCCGCTGGGACCGCGCTTGATCCACCCGGTGACATACACCCGGTCGGTGACCCGGCCGTGCTCGTTGGGGATCACGCCGCGCCTGTCGTCGAAGGCGACGCCGCCGACGGGATTTCCGCGGTACCCGATGGAGCGCAGCACGAGCGAGGTCTCCAGCGAACCCTCCTCGCCGCGGGCCCGGGCGGACAGCGCGCCGGATTCGTCGACCACCAGTTCGTTGCGCCCGTAACGCAGGGCCTCGGCGTTGCCGGTGCCGGTGACCTCGATCGGCGACGTCAGGTAGCGGAACACGATGCGCTTGTGACCGGGTCGGGGCGCGCGCTGCGCGAACTCTCGCGCCAGCCGGACCTTCATCGCGGTGGCCGGATCGTCCAGCAGCGCCGCGCTGGCCGGGTCGAGGTCCAGGTCGGCGTCGTCGATGACGAGGTCCACGTTCTCGAGGTCGCCGAGCGCCAGGAACTCCGGGTTGCTGTATGCGGCCTGAGCCGGTCCACGACGGCCGAGGAGCACGACCTCCTCGATGTTGCTGCGCCGCAGCGCGGCGAGGGCGTGATCGGCGATGTCCGTCCGCTCCAGCTCCTCGACGTTCATCGTGAGGATGCGGGCCACGTCGAGCGCGACGTTGCCGTTGCCGACGATCACCGCGCGCTTCGCGGACAGGTCGAACGTGCACCCCGCGTAGTCCGGGTGGCCGTTGTACCAGGCCACGAACTCCGTGGCGGCGTGCACGCCGGGGAGATCCTCACCCGGGATTCCCAGCCGCCGGTCGCTCGACGCCCCGACGGCGTAGATGACGGCGTGGTGATTCTCCAGCAGCTCGTCGTGGGTGACGTGCTTGCCGACCTCGACGTTGAGGTGGAACTCGAAATTGGGCCGGTCGAGACTCCATTCGAACATCCGGGTCACCTCCTTGGTGCCGGGATGGTCGGGCGCGACGCCGGCGCGGACGAGTCCCCACGGGGTCGGCAGCTTCTCGAACATCTCGACCTCGACGTCCGAACGTTCGAGCAGTTCACCCGCGGCGTAGCAGGCGGCCGGGCCGGCCCCGACGACGGCGACCCGCAGCGTGCCCAGGTCGCGCCGCGGCGGGGTCGCGGGCGTGAGCGGGATCCACCCGGTCGGCATGGGGTTGGTCGTGTAGTACTCGGCGTTGATGTCCTTGTAGCGGGTGAGCGAGCCGAGGAGCTTGTCTTCGGGGAAGATCGCGTCGACCGGACAGGCGTCGACGCAGGCCCCGCAGTCGATGCAGGTTTCCGGGTCGATGTGCAGCATCTCGGTCTGCGCGAATTCCCGTTCCTCCGGCGTCGGATGGATGCAGTTCACGGGGCATGCGGAGACGCAGCTCGCGTCGTTGCAGCACGCCTGGGTGATGACATATGCCATTGCGGTTTCCTCACACCTGTCCGGACCATCGAACTAATTTGTGTTACACGTGGTAACAGTTATATGAACTGTACTGAGAATCGCGTCCGCAAACAAGCACCGGCGCCGGATGAAAGAATCAGGGCCCGTCCACGAGCGAAGGAACCGCATCTTGGCACTCGACCGCCCCCTCGCCGCTCCGCCCTCACGCGGCCGCTTCTTCGAGACGTCCTGGCCGGTTCGCACCGGCGACATCGACGCCGCCAAACGACTCCGCCTCGACGGCATCGCGCGCTACCTGCAGGACGCCGGTCTGGACAACCTCGACGCGGTCGACGCCGCCGACAGCCACCCGCTGTGGATCGTCCGGCGCACCGTCATCGACGTCCTGCGGCCCGCCGTGTGGCCCGAACGCGTACACCTCCGACGCTGGTGCTCGGCACTGTCGACGCGCTGGACGAACATGCGCGTGCAGATCCAGGGTGAGGCGGGCGCGCTGATCGAGACCGAGGGGTTCTGGATCCACATCAGCGGCGAAACGGGCATGCCCACCCGCATCGACGACGGGTTCATCGAACGCCTCGGGGAGTCCGCAGAGGAACACCGGCTGAAGTGGAAACGGTGGCTCGTCGAGAACGCGCCGGCCGCCGACGAGGACGGGATCGAGGACAGCGAGTTCGTTCTGCGCCGCACCGACATCGACCCCTTCGACCACGTCAACAACGCCGTCTACTGGCAGGCGGTCGAGGAACTGCTCGCCGACCACGAGCATCCCGGCGGCGGCCGCCTCGTCGACAACCCACACCGCGCAGTGCTCGAATACCTCGCGCCCATCGTGTCGACCGACAGGATCGTCCTGCGCAGGCGCCGGGACGACACGTCGCTGACGGTGTGGTTCCTGGTCGACGACGCGCTGCGGGCGGTGGCCCACGTCGGGCCGATCACCACCTGATCACACCATCTGCTGGGTGCCGATCACCCGCAACAGGTCGAGCTTGGCGCGCGCATCGGAGCCCGGCTGCGGCATGTACACGAGCAGGTGCTGATAGGCGCCCTGCGCCAGCAACGTCTCGCAGACGAGGTCGATGCGCCCGACCTCGTCGTGGAGAACGCTCTTCGTGTCGGATCGGCGGACGGCCACGTCGTGCCGGTCCCAGAGCGCCGCGAATTCGGTGCTCGTCTCGTACAGCCGGGCGACGAGTTCGGTGACGTCGGCGTCGCCCGCGCGCCGGGCGGCTGTCGCCCGCAGATCCGCGACGTGCTGTCCGGCGAGACGATCGTGATCGTCCGCGGGGAACAGTCCGCGCTCGGCGGGGTGCGCGAACCACCGCCACGTGATGTACCGGTCGAGTCCCGCATACCGGGTCACGTCGCCGAACAGGATCACGTGCATGCGGTTCTGGACCAGCACTTCCCCGAGGTCCGAGATGACGCAGCCCGGGGTGTCGTCGAGTTTGTCGAGCAGATGCAAAAGCCCCGGTCCGACGTGCTTGTTGCCCGCGGCCCGCATCGGCGGCACCTGCCCGGACAGCAGATACAGGTGATCGCGCTGATCGTCGGTGAGCCGCAGAGCCCGCGCCATCGACGCCAGGACCTGCGTCGACGGGTGCGGACCGCGAGCCTGCTCGAGTCGCGTGTAGTAGTCGGTGGACATTCCCGCCAGCAGCGCCACCTCGTCGCGCCGCAGTCCCGGCGTCCGCCGCCGCACTCCCGGCGCCAKGCCGACGTCCGCAGGCACCAGCTGTTCCCGGCGACGGCGGAGGAAGTCGGCCAGCTCGGAACGGTCCATGACCCAACTGTGCCGGACCGGCCGGGGCGCTGCCAGGGATCGCCGGTCCCCCGATGAACGGTCTCTGGTTGCCGGGCCCGCCGACGGCGACGCTGGTGTCGGTCAGGAACACACACCGATCATCGGAGCAGAACATGATCAGCACCACCGCACTCGGAACCACGGGTCCGGCCGTCGGCCGGCTCGGCCTCGGCGCAATGGGAATGTCCGGGACGTACGGCGCTTCGGCCGACGTGGAGTCCGTCGCCACGATCCATGCGGCCCTCGACGCCGGGATCGACCTCGTCGACACCGGAGACTTCTACGGCTCGGGCCACAACGAGTCCCTGATCGGCACGGCCCTGCACGGCCGTCGGCGCGAGGAGGTGGTCCTCAGCGTCAAGTTCGGTGGGCCGCGCGGGCCCGGCGGAACGTGGGCCGGTGTCGACACGAGACCCGACTCGATCCGGAACTTCCTCGCGTACTCGCTGCAGCGGCTCGGCGTCGACTACATCGACATCTACCGCCCCGCCCGCCTCGACCCCGACGTGCCGATCGAGGACACCGTCGGCACGATCGGTGAACTCGTCGACGCCGGCTACGTGCGCCACATCGGACTGTCCGAGGTGGGTCCCGAAACGCTGCGCCGAGCCGCGGCGGTGCACCCGATCACGGACCTGCAGATCGAGTACTCGCTCATCTCCCGGGGCATCGAGGCCGAGATCCTGCCGCTCTGCCGGGAACTCGGGATCGGCATCACGGCCTACGGCGTACTCTCCCGCGGTCTGCTCAGCGATTCGCTGCACACCGGCCAGGCCCTCGCGGCCGACGACTTCCGCGCGCACAGCCCCCGGTTCCAGGGTGAGAACCTCCGGCAGAACCTCACCCTCGTCGACTCGCTCGCCGCCGTCGCCGCGCAGCACGGGGTGAGCGCCGCACAACTGGCGATCGCGTGGGTTCTCGCCCAGGGCGACGACATCGTGCCGGTGATCGGGGCACGCACCGTCGCCCGGCTCGAGGAGACCCTCGGCGCGCTCGACGTCCACCTCGGCGCCGGCGACCTCACGGCGATCGCCGCGGCGGTCCCCGACACCGCTGTCGCCGGGGAGCGCTACGCGCCTGCGCAGATGGCCCAGCTCGACAGTGAACGCGCCGGCGTGGGGCGCTAGCGTCTAGCCATGGCCTCGCACAGCTCGTCGCGGAATCGCACCCTCATACTGATGCGCCACGGCAAGTCGGCGTACCCGGAGGGGGTCGCGGATCACGAGCGGCCGTTGGCGCCGCGCGGACGGAAGCAGGCGGGTCTGGCTGGTGAGTGGCTGCGGTCGACCCAGCCTCCGATCGACGCCGTGCTGTGTTCGACCGCTCGCCGCACCCGGGAAACACTGGAGGCGACCCGGGTCGGCGCTCCCGCCCGGTTCGCCGAGGAACTCTACGGCGCGTACCCGTCCGAGGTGCTCATGGAAATCGTGCGGATCGAACCGTCGGTGCGCACGCTGCTCGTCGTCGGGCATGTTCCCGGCATGCCGTCGACGGCTCTGGATCTCGCAGGCAACCCCGACACCGGGGACGCCGACCTGATGCGGGAGAAGTTCCCGACGTCCGCGCTCGCGGTCCTCACGGTGCCGTGCGAGTGGGACGAACTCACGTCGAGCGCGGCGTCACTGGCCACGTTCCACGTTCCGCGGTAGCGGCCTCAGAACAGCTTCCGGCCGACGACGGCGACGACACCGAGGATCAGGACCAGCACCAGCGCGGACCAGAATCCGAACAGCCACCAGACCACGCCGAAGACGACCAGCGCCGGCGCGACGGTGATGAGCGCGATCGTCGGGCTCTCCCGCACGACTTCGAGTGCCGACTCGGCCTTCACGCGATCGATCTTCTTCTCGGACATCTCGTCTCCGTTCAGCGAACCACGCATATCGGACAGGTGATGTCGAGGATAGTCTTCACGGGGCGAGTGCCGTCGTGCTCGGGCGCCGCTCCTCGGCTAGCTGCCCGGGAACGTCACGACGTCGAGGTACAGCGGCATCTCGTCGGTGCGCGATCCGGTCTGCGTTCCCGTCGCGTCGACCACCGGGGCGCCGGCAGTGGCAGCGGCCTCGAAGCTCTCCCCCGTCACCCGACCGTCGAGGTCGAAGTTCTCGAACTCGAACGGAATGCCGTTCGACGCCAGGAAGTCCGGCCCGTCCATCACATGGAAGTGCAGGTGCGGCGCGTCGGTGTTTCCGCTGTTGCCGAGCAAACCGATCTGCTCGCCCGCCCGCAGGTTCTGGCCGACGCTGATGTTGTCCACGCTGCCGGGCTGCAGGTGCGCGTAGAACGCGAACCGCCCGTCCCCGATCGCCTGCACGACGTGGTTTCCGCCGTACTGGTCGAGCGGCAGTCCCTGCGGAGTGGCCCCCGGAACCTGTTCGGACAGATCGCCCACGACGGCGATGATTTCGCCGTCCGACACGGCGCGGACCGGTGCGCCGTAGTACGCGTAGCTCGACAGCTGCTTTTGGTCGCCGGTGTAGATGCGACCCTGCTCGTCGAGTTGGACGAAATCGATCGCGAAACGCTCGGCCGCCAGCATCCGGCCGTTGATCGGCAGCACGGCGGCGCGGTGGGAGGTGACCGTGCAGCAGCCGGTGCCGTCGAGCCAACGCGGACCGTCGAGCGGCGAGCGGATCCGGACGGCCTCGCGGGTGTCGACGTTCGTGTCCGCCACGTTCTCGGCGAGTTGCTTCGGCACGAGCGACGTCGCCTGCGGGAAGTCGACGTTCACGACGTGGTCGAGGCTGCGCGGCACGTCGTCGGGACTGTCGAGGGTCGCGTCGATCCACACCAGCCCCTGCTGTCCGGGGGCGAGGACGTTGCCGGCCTTCGGACCGCCGCCCAGGGCCTGGAACCACGGTGTCAGCGCATCGCCGCTCAGGTCCACCAGTGTGCGGCCGTCACCTTTCACCTGCAGCGATGTGATCGTCGCCGGCTGCGAACCGGTGTTCGTCAGCCGCAGTTCGTAGGCCAGGTGCACGCGGCCGTCGCTGCCCGTCACCGGGATCGGTGCGGCCACCACGTCCGCGACCACCGGGGTGATCACCGCGGGGGTGCCGGACGAGGCCGGCGCCGCAGACGACGTCGCCTCGCTCTGCTGGGTGTCCGAGGCCGTGCAGGAGGTCGCGACTCCCACGACGGCGGCGAGTGCGAGCGCGACGGCGAACCTCGACCGGGCCATCATTCGACGCTAGCAACGCTGAACATCCTGCGACAAGGCTCGAAACGGCTGGAGGCACCGAAACCAGATGAAGGCCCCACCCCCGAAGAGAGAGGGGTGGGGCCTTCGTCCGTTGGTGAGTGCTCAGCGAGTCCGGGGACTCGTCAACCACTCACAGGCGCGGAGCGCCTACCGGTAATCGTTGCTGAAACCGTAGTCGTCCAGCGGCACCGCGGCACCGGTGTTCTGGCCGAAGCCGTCCGGGCTGTAGTACTGGTCGTCGTAGGACGGAACCGCGTACGCAGCAGCGCGGGCCTCTTCGGTCGGCTGAACCTGGATGTTGCGGTAACGGTTGATACCGGTACCGGCAGGGATCAGCTTTCCGATGATCACGTTTTCCTTCAGACCGATCAGCTTGTCGCTGCGGCAGTTGATCGCCGCATCGGTCAAGACGCGAGTGGTCTCCTGGAACGACGCCGCGGACAGCCACGAGTCGGTCGCCAGCGATGCCTTGGTGATACCCATCAGCACCGGACGTCCGGCCGCCGGCTCGCCACCTTCGGCGACGACACGGCGGTTGGCCGCCTCGAAGTCGGCACGCTCGGTCAGCGAACCGGGCAGGAACTCCGTGGCGCCCGAATCGATGATCGTCACGCGACGCAGCATCTGGCGCACGATGACCTCGATGTGCTTGTCGTGGATCGACACACCCTGGCTCCGGTACACCTCCTGGACCTCGTTGACGAGGTGGATCTGCACCTGACGGGGGCCCATGACACGCAGCACCTCGTGCGGATCGGCAGCACCTTCCATGAGCTGCTGACCGACCTCGACGTGGTCACCGTCGGCCAGAAGGCGTTCGGTGCCGTCGTCGTGCTTGAAGACACGCAGACGCTGACGCTTCGAGAGCTTGTCGTAGACAACCTCTTCGCCACCGTCGTCCGGGACGATGGTGATCTTGTAGAAGCGGTCGCCGTCCTCGAGCTGCACGCGTCCGGTGACGTCGGCGATCGGGGCCTTGCCCTTGGGGACGCGGGCCTCGAACAGCTCCTGGACACGCGGCAGACCACCGGTGATGTCTTCTCCGGCGACACCACCCTGGTGGAAGGTACGCATGGTCAGCTGAGTACCGGGCTCACCGATGGACTGGGCGGCGACGATACCGACGGCCTCACCGATGTCGACCAGCTTGCCGGTGGCCATCGAACGGCCGTAGCAGGTGGCGCAGACGCCGGTGCCCGTGGTGCAGGTGAGCACCGAACGGACCTTGACCTTAGTGATGCCTGCCTCGAGCAGTGCGTCGATTGCCGGGTCGCCCAGGTCGTGTCCGCGCTGGACGATGACGTTGCCGTTCTCGTCCACCGCATCGGCTGACAGGGTACGAGCGTACGTGCTCGTCTCCACGTGAGCGTCGCGGATCATCGAGCCGTCGGCCTGCTTCTCCGCGATCGTGGTGATGATGCCCCGCTCGGTTCCACAATCCTCCTCGCGGACGATGACGTCCTGCGAGACGTCCACCAGACGACGGGTCAGGTAACCCGAGTCGGCGGTGCGGAGCGCGGTGTCGGCCAGACCCTTACGGGCACCGTGCGTGTTGATGAAGTACTCGAGAACGGTCAGGCCTTCCTTGAAGGAAGACTTGATCGGACGCGGGATGAACTCACCCTTCGGGTTGGTCACCAGACCCTTCATACCGGCGAGCGAACGAACCTGAGTCATGTTGCCGGCGGCGCCGGACTTCACGATCATCGGGATCGGGTTGTCGTCGGGGAAGTGGGCCTCCATGGCCTTACCGACCTCGTCGGTGGCCTCGGACCAGATCTTGACCAGAGCGCTGTTGCGCTCGGTCTTGTTCAGAGCACCACGCTGGTACTTCTTCTCGATCTGATCGGCCTGAGCTTCGAAGGACTCCATGATCTGAGCCTTCTCCGGCGGCACCAGGACGTCGGAGATCGAGACCGTGACACCCGAACGCGTGGCCCAGTAGAAGCCGGCGTCCTTCAGCTTGTCGACGGTCTGCGCGACCACGATCATGGGGTAGCGCTCGGCGAGATCGTTGATGATCGTCGCCTGACGCTTCTTCGGCATCTGCTCGTTGACGAACGGGTAGTCCGCCGGCAGCAGCTCGTTGAAGAGCACGCGACCCAGCGTCGTCTCCGCGGTCCAGCCGTCACCGTAGTTCCAGCCTTCGGGGAACAGCTCCGACTCGATGTCGCGGGGCGGGCGCTGCTGCGTGAGCCGCACCTTGATCTTCGCCTGCACGACGAGCGCGCCACGATCGACGGCCATCTGAGCCTCGGCGGGCGAGGAGTACACGCCCTGCTCCGCCTCGTCGTTCGTCGACGCGGCGAGTTCGCCGGTGGCACCCTCGTCCAACCGGGTCAGGTGGTACAGACCGGTGACCATGTCCAGACGGGGCATGGCGAGCGGTCGACCCGACGCGGGCGACAGGATGTTGTTCGACGACAGCATCAGGATGCGTGCCTCGGCCTGCGCCTCCGCGGACAGCGGAAGGTGCACGGCCATCTGGTCACCGTCGAAGTCGGCGTTGAAGGCCTCACACACCAGCGGGTGGAGCTGAATGGCCTTGCCCTCGACCAGCTGCGGCTCGAAGGCCTGGATGCCCAGGCGGTGCAGCGTCGGTGCACGGTTCAGCAGCACGGGGTGCTCGGCGATGACCTCTTCGAGGACGTCCCACACCTGTGCGCGCTGACGTTCCACCATGCGCTTGGCGGACTTGATGTTCTGCGCGTGGTTCAGGTCGACCAGGCGCTTCATCACGAACGGCTTGAACAGCTCGAGAGCCATCAGCTTCGGCAGGCCGCACTGGTGCAGCTTGAGCTGCGGACCGACGACGATGACGGAACGACCCGAGTAGTCGACGCGCTTACCGAGCAGGTTCTGACGGAAACGACCCTGCTTGCCCTTGAGCAGGTCGCTCAGGGACTTCAGCGGGCGGTTACCGGGACCCGTGACGGGGCGGCCGCGACGGCCGTTGTCGAACAGCGCGTCCACGGACTCCTGCAGCATCCGCTTCTCGTTGTTGACGATGATCTCGGGGGCACCGAGGTCGATCAGTCGCTTGAGGCGGTTGTTGCGGTTGATGACGCGGCGGTACAGGTCGTTCAGGTCGGAGGTGGCGAAGCGGCCACCGTCGAGCTGAACCATCGGACGCAGCTCCGGCGGGATCACCGGGACGGCGTTCAGAACCATGCCCATGGGCGAGTTCTGGTTGACCTGGAAGGCTGCGACGACCTTGAGACGCTTCAGTGCGCGGAGCTTCTTCTGCCCCTTGCCGCTGCGGATGGTCTCGCGGAGGTTCTCGGCCTCGGCGTCGATGTCGAAGCTCTCCATGAGCTTCTGGATCGACTCGGCACCCATGGCGCCCGTGAAGTACTCGCCGTAGCGGTCGACGAGTTCGCGGTACAGCAGTTCGTCGACGATGAGCTGCTTGACGCTGAGCTTGGTGAACGTGGTCCAGATCTCGTCGAGACGATCCAGCTCGCGCTGCGCGCGGTCACGGAGCTGACGCATCTCGCGCTCGCCGCCGTCCTTGACCTTGCGGCGGACGTCGGACTTGGCGCCCTCCGCCTCCAGCTCGGCGATGTCGGCTTCGAGCTTCTGAGCGCGGGCCTCGAGGTCGGCGTCGCGCTGATCGGCGACGGTCTTCTTCTCGACCTGCATCTCGGCTTCGAGCGTGGACAGCTCGTTGTGACGCAGTTCCTCGTCGACACCGACGATGACATACGCGGCGAAGTAGATGATCTTCTCGAGATCCTTCGGCGCCAGGTCGAGCAGGTAGCCGAGACGGCTGGGCACGCCCTTGAAGTACCAGATGTGGGTGACCGGGGCAGCCAGTTCGATGTGGCCCATGCGCTCACGACGAACCTTGGCGCGGGTCACCTCGACGCCGCAGCGCTCACAGATGATGCCCTTGAAGCGGACACGCTTGTACTTGCCGCAGTAGCACTCCCAGTCCCGGGTGGGGCCGAAGATCTTCTCGCAGAAGAGGCCGTCCTTCTCGGGCTTGAGCGTGCGGTAGTTGATGGTCTCCGGCTTCTTGACCTCGCCGTAGGACCAATTGCGGATGTCCTCTGCACTGGCGAGGCCAATGCGGAGTTCATCGAAGAAGTTGACGTCGAGCACGTAACTTCCTTTCCCCAGAGGGATTGTGGATCAACGGTCACCCGCCGATTCCTGACTGCCAATTCAAATGTGAACTACGCCCCCGGGGCACGGATTTCCGTGACCCGGGGACCGAAAACTAGTTCGCGAGGTCGTCGACCGTCGCCGCCTCGTTCCGGGACAGGTTGATGCCCAGGTTCGCTGCGGCCCGCTCCAGGTCCTCGTCGTCGCCGTCCGCCATCGCGATGGCCGCGCCGTCCGAGGACAGCACCTCCACGTTGAGGCAGAGCGACTGGAGCTCCTTCAGGAGCACCTTGAACGACTCGGGGATACCCGGCTCGGGGATGTTCTCGCCCTTGACGATGGCCTCGTACACCTTGACTCGACCCACCACGTCGTCGGACTTGATGGTGAGCAGTTCCTGCAGCGTGTATGCCGCGCCGTAGGCCTGCATCGCCCAGCACTCCATCTCACCGAAGCGCTGGCCACCGAACTGGGCCTTACCGCCGAGCGGCTGCTGAGTGATCATCGAGTACGGACCGGTCGACCGAGCGTGGATCTTGTCGTCGACCAGGTGGTGCAGCTTGATGATGTACATGTAGCCGACCGAGACCGGGTACGGGAACGGCTCGCCGGAACGGCCGTCGAACAACGTGGCCTTTCCGTCGGACGCGACCATGACCTCGCCGTCGCGGTTCGGCAGCGTCGAACCGAGGAGACCGGTGAGCTCGTCTTCCTTGGCGCCGTCGAACACGGGGGTGGCGATGTTGGAGTCGGAAGGCGCCGACAGCATCTCCTCCGGCAGCTGCTCCGCCCAATCGGGCCGGGAGCCGTCGCCGGCGATCTGAACGTTCCAGCCGGTCTTGCCGATCCACCCGAGGTGGGTCTCCAAGATCTGACCGATGTTCATACGACGCGGAACACCGTGGGTGTTCAGGATGATGTCGATCGGTGTGCCGTCGGGCAGGAACGGCATGTCCTCCTGCGGGAGGATCTTGCCGATGACGCCCTTGTTGCCGTGGCGGCCGGCGAGCTTGTCGCCGTCCTGGATCTTGCGCTTCTGTGCCACGTAGACGCGGACCAGCTCGTTGACACCGGGGGGCAGATCGTCGTCGTCGTCGCGCGAGAACACGCGGATGCCGATGACCTTGCCGGTCTCACCGTGGGGAACCTTCAGCGACGTGTCGCGAACCTCGCGGGCCTTCTCACCGAAGATGGCGCGCAGCAGGCGCTCCTCCGGGGTCAGCTCGGTCTCGCCCTTCGGCGTGACCTTTCCGACCAGCACGTCGCCGTCACGAACCTCGGCACCGATACGGATGATGCCGCGCTCGTCGAGGTCGGCGAGGACCTCGTCGGAGACGTTCGGGATGTCGCGAGTGATCTCCTCGGCACCGAGCTTGGTGTCGCGGGCATCGATCTCGTGCTCCTCGATGTGGATCGAGGTGAGGACGTCCTCTTCCACGAGGCGCTGCGACAGGATGATCGCGTCCTCGTAGTTGTGGCCTTCCCACGGCATGATCGCGACGAGCAGGTTCTTGCCGAGCGCCATCTCACCGTTCTCGGTGCAGGGGCCGTCGGCGAGGACCTGTCCGGACTCGACACGCTGTCCCTCGTCCACGATCGGACGCTGGTTGGCGCAGGTGCCCTGGTTGGAACGCGCGAACTTGCGCATCCGGTACGTCTTGCGGCTGCCGTCGTCGGCCATGACCGTGACGTAGTCGGCGGAGACCTCTTCGACGACACCGGTCTTCTCGGTGACGATGACGTCGCCCGCGTCGACGGCGGCACGCAACTCCATGCCGGTACCGACCAGCGGGGCCTCGCTGCGAACGAGCGGCACCGCCTGACGCTGCATGTTCGCGCCCATCAGGGCGCGGTTGGCGTCGTCGTGCTCGAGGAACGGGATCATCGCGGTCGCGACGGACACCATCTGCCGCGGCGAGACGTCCATGTAGTCGATCTCGGCGGACGAGACGAACTCGACCTCGCCGCCCTTACGACGGACCAGAATGCGATCGTCGGTGAAGTGACCGTTGGCGTCGACGGCCGAGTTGGCCTGTGCGACGACGTGGCGGTCCTCTTCGTCCGCGGTCAGGTAGTCGACCTGGTCGGTGACCTGGCCACCCTCGACCTTGCGGTACGGCGTCTCGATGAATCCGAACGGGTTGACCCGTGCGTACACCGACAGCGAACCGATCAGACCGATGTTCGGACCTTCGGGGGTCTCGATCGGGCACATGCGGCCGTAGTGCGACGGGTGAACGTCTCGCACCTCGAGGCCGGCACGCTCACGGGACAGACCACCCGGGCCGAGGGCGGACAGACGACGCTTGTGCGTCAGCCCCGACAGCGGGTTGTTCTGGTCCATGAACTGCGACAGCTGGGACGTTCCGAAGAACTCCTTGATCGCAGCCACGACGGGCCGGATGTTGATCAGCGTCTGCGGCGTGATCGCCTCGACGTCCTGGGTGGTCATGCGCTCACGAACCACGCGCTCCATGCGGGACAGGCCCACGCGGATCTGGTTCTGGATGAGCTCACCGACCGTGCGCAGACGACGGTTGCCGAAGTGGTCGATGTCGTCGACCTCGACGGGCACCGCGACGCCGCCGGGGGCGGTCATCTCGGTGTCACCGGCGTGCAGGCGCACCAGGTACTCGATGGTGGCGACGATGTCTTCCTCGGTGAGGGTCGACGCGACGATCGGCTGCCCGGTGTTCAGGCCCAGCTTCTTGTTGATCTTGTAGCGGCCCACGCGAGCCAGGTCGTAGCGCTTGTCCTTGAAGAACAGGTTCTCCAGGAGCGTCTGGGCGCTCTCCTTGGTCGGCGGCTCGCCCGGACGCAGCTTGCGGTAGATGTCGAGCAGCGCCTCGTCGGTGCCTGCGGTGTTGTCCTTCTCGAGGGTCGCCATGAGGATCTCCGAGAAGCCGAAGCGCTCGGCGATCTGCTCGGTGGTCCAGCCGAGGGCCTTCAGCAGCACGGTGACGGGCTGGCGGCGCTTGCGGTCGATGCGGACGCCGACCGTGTCGCGCTTGTCCACGTCGAACTCGAGCCATGCACCACGGCCCGGGATGACCTTGACGCTGTGCAGGTCCTTTTCGGTGCCCTTGTCGACGGAGTGGTCGAAGTAGACGCCGGGGGAACGCACCAGCTGCGAGACCACGACACGCTCGGTGCCGTTGATGATGAACGTGCCCTTGTCGGTCATCATCGGGAAGTCGCCCATGAAGACCGTCTGGCTCTTGATCTCACCGGTGTTGTTGTTGATGAACTCCGCGGTGACGAACAAAGGCGCCGCGTAGGTCATGTCCTTGTCTTTGCACTCGTCCGTCGAGGCCTTCACCTCGTCGAAGCGCGGGTCCGAGAAGGACAGAGACATCGAGCCCGAGAAATCCTCGATCGGGGAAAGCTCCGCGAGAATGTCCTCGAGACCGCCGGAGATTGCGCTGTCGCCACGAGCGGCGGCGCGTTCGCGCCAGCTCTGCGCACCGATCAACCACTCGAACGAATCGGTTTGTAGATCAAGAAGCCCGGGAACTTCGAGGGGTTCGCGAATCTTTGCGAACGAAACCCTCTTCGGGGCTCCGGGGATTCCGGAAACTGCCTTGGTCTGGCTAGAGACTGCCAAGATGCGTCCTTCCAGCACCTCACGCGGGCCGCTCTTGCTGTTGCGACCGCCGCTGTATCTGCTTCGAATTTCGCTGGTCACAACCCGAACGAAACTCGTCACAGTTGCTGAAGAGTGAATCACTTCGCAGCGGTACGGACGAGAGGTGGACAGGAGGCAGCCAGCGCAACGTCCAAAAGTACACCCAAACTCGGTAGATGTCGAGTCGGGCACCCGAAACAGCACCCAGCCGGGCGCTCGGCCACGCGTCACTGCGCATGTTCACGCATCAGAGTGACGCGTGATCATCGCGGCGTCAAGAGTCTGAGGGCGTGTCGTGTCGTTTCGCGAGGCCCGCGGCTCGTCCCGGCACCCCTTTCCAGCTGCGGACGGGCGGTGAACAATATGCCCACGCGATCGCCGTCGATTTCTCGAGGGAAGCAGAGCCGTGACGCGCTGGAGTTCGTTCGTCGTCGCCAGACCGAAGCTGGTTCTCGCCGCCACGGTGCTGCTGGTGCTGCTCGGCGGGGCGTGGGGTTCGGGGGTGTTCGACCGGCTCAGCCTCGGCGGGTACACCGACCCGGGCAGCGAGTCCGCGCGCGTCGAGCGCCTGATCGAGGGGGCTTTCGGCAGACAGACCCCCGATCTGGCGGTGACCTACCACGCGCGTCCGGGTTCGACGATCGACGACCTCGGCCCCGAAGTCGCCGCCCACCTCGCGCGGATCGACCCCGGCGTGCTCGCCGACACTCCCCTGTCGTACTGGTCCGCGCCGCCCCAGGCGAAGGAGTTCCTGCGGTCCACCGACGGCACCGAGGGACTCGTGGTGCTGTCGCTGAGCGGCGACGAGAACACTCGGATCTCCGCGTACCACGACCTCCGGCCGCTGCTGGTCATCGACGGCACGGCCGCGGAGTTCAGCGGTTTCAGCGCCGCCGCCAACGCCTTCAACGAGGTGTCCGAGAGCGACCTGTTGCGGGCCGAGGCGGTGTCGTTCCCGATCCTGCTACTCCTGCTCCTCGTCATCTTCGGCGGCCTCGTCGGCGCGGCCGTACCGCTGTGCGTCGGCGGTCTCGCGATTCTCGGCGCCCTCGGCGCTCTGCGGGTGATCTCGTACTTCACCGAGGTCAGCGCATTCTCGGTGAACATCGCGAGTCTCGTCGGGCTGGGCATGTCGATCGACTACGGACTGTTCGTGGTGACCCGGTTCCGTGAGGAGCTGCGGTCCGGCGCCGGCACCGACGACGCCGTCCGCCGGACGCTCGCCACCGCGGGCCGGACCGTGGGGTTCTCCGCCCTCCTCCTGGTGTGCGGTTTCGTGGGCATGCTCGTGTTTCCCCAGGCCATCGTGCGGTCCTTCGCCTACGGCGGGATGGCGGCCATCGCGATTGCCGCGGTGCTGACGCTGTCGGCACTGCCCGCCGCCCTCGTACTGCTCGGGCCTCGCATCAACTCGCTGACCTGGCGACGGGGAGTGGTCGAACGCGGCGAGGACCGGGCGCACCGGTTCTGGGGCGGCGTCGCCGAACGCGTGATGCGGCGGCCCGTCCCGATTGCGACGGCGATCGTCGCGGCGCTGCTGGTGCTTGCCGCGCCCCTGGCAGGCGCGTCGCTGGGTGATCTCGATCACACCGGACTGCCGGCGGGTCATCCACTCCGGGTCGCCGTCGACGATCTCGCCGCAGATTTCCCGCTCGCCAACAACGGGGCGACACTCGTGCTGCAGGACAGCGACGGCAAGGCGCCGCCGCCGGCCGCCACGGCAGAGTTCTTCGCAGCGACCGCCGCGGTCGCCGGGGTCCAGCGGGTGGTGCCGGTCGGCGCCACCGACACGTTCGTCGCCATCCGGGCCGTCTTCGACGACGCGGACCGGACCGCGGGGGCCATGGCGACGGCCGCCGCCCTGCGCGACCTCCCCACCCCGGACGGAACCGAGAAGATGCTGGGTGGCGTGAACGCCCTGACCGCCGACGGACTGGACGCGATGGGCGCCCGGCTGCCGTGGATGATCGGAATCATGGTGGCCGTCACCTTCGTGCTGATGCTGCTCGCGTTCCGGTCCGTGGTGCTCCCCCTGAAGGCGATCGCCATGGCCACCCTCAGCCTCGCCGCCTCGTTCGGTGTGCTCACGTGGATCTTCGAGGACGGTCACGGCGCAGATTTTCTCGGCGTGACGCCGGGGCCCCTGCCCGCGACGATGGTGGTCCTCATCATCGCGGTGGTCTTCGGGCTCTCCACCGACTACGAGATCTTCCTGTTGTCGCGGATGGTCGAGGCCCACGACGCGGGCGCGTCGACCGAGGAGGCCGTGCGGATCGGCACGGCGCACACCGGACGCATCGTGACGGCGGCGGCCGCGCTGCTGATCGTCGTCACCGGAGCGTTCACGCTCTCGGAACTGACGATGATGCGGTTCATCGGTCTCGGCATGATCATCGCGCTGCTCATCGACGCCACCGTCATCCGCATGATGCTGGTGCCCGCGCTGGTGAAGTTGATGGGCGAGGCCAATTGGTGGGCACCGGGATTCCTGGCACGGAAGCCGGCCACCCCTGGGCCATCCGACCGCCCGAAACCGTCACCACAGCAAGGGATTCCCATTCAATCGTGAAGACGTCCCGATTCCCGGAACCGATTCACTCTGCCCGAGAACTCAATTCGACGCGCGAAATCATCCGGCATACGAATCTCGCTCCGGTTCAGTCTTTTCCGGAAGCCGGTCAGCCCTCGCTGTCGGAGATGTCGGACAGCACCCATTTGCCGTCGATCTTCTCCATCTTGATCGACAGCGGCGTGGCGGCACTGCCCTGAGCAACGGCGTCACCGGTGGCGCTGACGTTCATGTGCGCGAGCAGTTCGGCGCGGTCACCGTCGAGCACCGTGACCGCGATGTCGGTGACGGACGCCTGCGTGGCCGTCTTGGTCTGGATGGCAGCTTGCTTGGTCGTGTCGGCGGTCGAGTCGAACTCTTCCCGCTTGGCGTCATCGAGATAGCCGCGCGCCTTGTCGAAGTCCTGATCGATCGTCTCGTAGCTGTAGGTGTACAGCGTCTCGATCGCCTCGGTGCCCGCCTTGGTCACCTCGGCGGTTGCTCCCGCGTCGACCCACGCGGTGTTCGTGATGTTCGCTCCGGGTTTGAACGCCGCGACGACCGCGAACACGCCGAGCACCACCGCGACCGCTCCGAGGACCCCGACGAGCTTCCACGTGACGCGACCGGTCCCGCTGCCTGCGTCGGTCGCGTTCTCGGCGACGGCGGGAGCCTGTTGCTTGCTGATGCGCGGTTGAAGGTTGGGAACCTTCGCCTTCCCCGCCGACGCAGCCTTCCCCGTCGACGCAGCCTTCACCGTCGACACCGTCTTGGCCATCGATACGGTCGTGTCCGTGTCGGGCTTGTCCGCGACGGGAGCCTTCGTCGTCTCGGGAACCTGTGCCGTGCCGGTGGAGGCCGCGGTCGCCACGGCGGGCGTCTCGGCCTTCTCGACCGGTTCCGGCTTCTTCACCGTGTCCGGCTTTTTCAGCGGTTCCGTCTTGTCGACCGGGGTGTCCGCTCGGGGAGGCTTCGGCGTTGTCTGACGGGTCCCCGCTACGCGCGGACGCCTGCCCTTTGCAGCGCTGTCCGGCACGTTGTTTCGGCGCTTGGGGGGCATAGTTCACCACTTTCTCATTGCACGACGAGCTGTCGTCGACGTGGACACCACGGCAGCACGCCGCCGCGGCACATCAGGACTACTGGCCGCTGCTGTCGCCCTCGGGCACCTGTTCGGCCGGCGCCTGCTCGGCGGGAGCCGGTTCGGTGGGGGCCGGGGCTGGGGCCGCGCCGGCGGCGGGCACCGGACCGCTCTCGAGCGGAATACGTCCGCCCACCGGTTCGACCGACGAAGCCTTCCAGACCCCGTCCACGTCCTGGACGTCCATCCGCATCGTCACCTTGGCCTTGTCGAAGCGGTCCGGCCACGTGGTGGTGACGGCCACGACGACCAGCGCCTTCGCGGTGCCGTCGTCCGTGTTCAGTTCCGTGAGTGTGCCCTGGATCAGCTCGGCCTTGCTCGCCGCTCCCGATTGACGCATCTGGTCGGTGAACCCGTCCACGGTCGCCTGGAGGTCCTGGTTCATCTTGTCGCCCGTGATCGACGACTTCATGTTCTCGAACGATCCGTCGAGGTCCGCGGAATCGACCGAGTTGAGATTGATCGCGGCCTGCTGGGCGCCCGTCAACGCGGAATCGCGTGCGTCGGCGATCGGCTTGTCCACGAAGAGCGCTCGCGCCCACCCGAAGCCGAACCATCCGGCTGCGACAACCGCGATCACCACCAGTGCGGTCACCGCAGCAAACGAGGCCTTCAGAGTTCTGTCCTTCCCCGGAGCCGGTTGTCCCGACTCCGGGGGCGTGGTAATTCGCGTCACACCAATACCCTACTGATTGTTTTCTTCAACTCGCCCTCGGYCGGAACCGAATGCTACTTGGGAGTAACCCCGAGGAGCGGCGCGAGCTGCGTTGCGATGGGATTCAAGTTGAGAGTGTCAGGCATGACCTTCGGCTTGAAATCCCACGGCTGGATCGTGTCCGGATCGGCGAACACGATGCGGTCTGCACTTCGCACACCCGTCACGCTTCCCTGGGGAGCGTCGCAGTTGGCCTTCACGTTGAACGGGAAGTCCTGCTGGGTGTCGTCGAAGTTCGGGTCCTGCCGCTTCATCTCGGCCAGGATCTCCTGCGTCCCTTCGTAACCGAGTGTGCACGACGGCGGATTGTTGGTTTCCAGGACGATGCCCTGATGCACCGTGCCGTCGCCGGGGGCCACGGTCGACGCGGACGCCGCGATGGCAGGCAGGAACATCAGGATTGGCCGCAGCGCGATCGCCTGCGGAGCCAGCTTGTCACCGACCGCGGCGAGATTCGTCAGGTCGGTGGTGAGGCTCGGACCGATCTCGTTGACCAGCTGACCGACCTCGTTGCTCGCCGGAATTCCCTTGTCGATGATCGCGCGGAGATCGGGGTCGCTGGTCCGCAGCTGCGCGGCGACCGCGTCGAGGTCCGAACTGAACTGCACGATCGCGGACGATTGATCGGACTGCGTCGCCAGCACCGTCTGACTGTCCCTGACGAGTGCCAGTGTCTGGGGCAGGACGTCGAGCCCGTCCTTCGTCAGCGTGGAGAGTGAATCCGCGAGCGTCTGCAGATCCTCGCCCTTGCCGTTGAACGCCGTCCCCAGCTGGGTGACGACGGTGCGCAGCGAGTCGACCGGAACCGACCGGACCAGACCGTCGGTGGCCATCAGCACCTGCTCGACCGGAACGGGTGTCGACGTGTCGGCCTCGGTGATCACCGAGCCCTGTTCGAGGTACGGCCCCTGGTCTGTGTCGGGCTGCAGGTCCACGTACTGCTCACCGATCGCGGACCGGTTGGCGACGACGGCCTTGGCCGACGCCGGGATGTCGGGCCCGCCCGAGGAGATCTTCAACTCGACGTTGATGCCGTCCGCGGTCAGCGACAGGTCGCCGACGCGGCCGACGGGAACTCCGCGGTACGTGACCTCGGCGTTGGTGAAGATGCCGCCGGAGTCCTTGAACTGCGCGTTCACGTCGTACTCACCGAATCCGAGCAGATTGTCGAGGCGGACGTACTTGGCGCCGACGTAGACCAGCCCGAGCATCGCCACGATGGCGAATGCGACGAGCTGGATCCTGACCAGTCGTGACCTCACTGTCCACCCCCGATTCCGAACTGCTCCAGCAGTCCCCCGAGCGGGTTCTGCGGCGGCGGTGCTGCGCCGTTCCCTGCGCCACCGTTGCCGGCGGGCGCGGTGCCGGGGAGCCCCGGGATCCGCAGGCCCGTCGGGGCGGGGACGATCGGCGGAATCGGCAGCAGGGACACCGTCGGCCACCCCGGCTTCGGCCCGTTGCCGTTGTAGTACGGGTTCGACGGGTCGACGATCGGCTTGGGCTCACCGAACTTCGGCGGCACGTACACCGGGTCGCCCTGGCCGACGCCGAGTGCGCTCAGCGCATCGCCGATCTGCAGGTCGACCGTGAGGAACAGGTTGACCGACCCGCCGAGCGCGATCTTCTCGACGCCGTCCGGGAACGGCACGGTCGGAATGAACGCGAGCGAATTGGGCAGGTTGTCGCCCGAATCGGCGAGTGCCTTCAGGGTCGGCCGCAGTGCGAGGAGATCCGCGATCAGGTTGTCCTTCGACCTGTTGATCACGTCGGTTCCGACGGTGCCGAGCCGGTCCAGTTGGGTGAGCATCTGGGTGAGCTGTGGACGCTGCTCGTTGAGCACTTCCGCCGCGATCGGCAACTCGTCGAGGATCAGTCCGATCTTCTCGTTCTGTTCGTTCACGCGCGTGGTCAGTGCGTCGAGGCCGTCCAGGGCGCGGGTGATGTCGTCGCGCTGCTGGTTGAGACCGTCGATGAGCGTGTTCGTCTGTTCGAGGAGTCCCCGGACCCGATCCTCGCGCCCGTCGAGTGCGGTGGTCAGTTCGTGCACGATCGGCTGCAACTGGCCGACGCCGCCACCGTTGAGCAGCAGCGACAGCGCGCCGAGAACCTGCTCGATCTCGGTGGCGTGCCGGGTGCGGTCGAGGGGGATCGTGTCGCCGTCCTCGAGGCGCGCGGGATCCTTGTCCTCCGGCGGCTCGGACAGCTGGACGAACTTCTCACCGAGCAGGTTCGTCTGCTCGATGGCGGCGACCGCGTTGGCGGCGAGATCGACCGACGAGTCGAGGACGACCTCCACGTCCGCCGTCCAGCCGTCCGGTGCCACTTTGATCGTTTCGACCCGGCCCACCGGGACACCGTCGACCTTGACCGCGGACTGCGGGACGAGGTCGAGGACGTCGTCGAACTGGATCGTCAGATGCATGGGGTGGTCGCCGACATCGGGACCGCCCGGTAGTGGAACCCCGTAGATCCCCTCCGACGAGCAGGACGTCACTGCGATGGCGACGGCGCACGCACCGGCGCCGAGGATTACCGACCGCTTCATTCGCCCTCACCTCCCGTTGCGCCTTCGAATCGCGGCGACACGACACCCGGCACCGTGCCGGGCGTGACCGTCCGCTGAATGTTGTCCGCACTCATGATTCCGAACGGAAGCACGAGCGACGGAGTCTTCGCCGATTGCGTGATCTGCGACGTGATGTTGGCACAGTTGTCGATCAGGGGCTGCATCTGACGTCCGAGTTGCTCGAAACGCGGATCGCCGGGAACCAGCTTGCCGAGGTCGATCAACTTGCACCCGACGCCGGCCGGATCCTGCAGGTCCGGGAACGCCAGGCGCGAGGCCAGAGTGCCGGACTCCGCGTCGTAGGAGTTGGCCAGGTTGCTGATCGCCAGCGGCAGCAGGGTCAGCGAGTTGACCAGTGACTCCCGGTTGTCGGCGAGGGTCTGCGTCACCGGGACCAGATCGTTCACGTTCTCGGCGAGGATCTCCCGGTTGTCGGCCACGAACTTCGACACGTCGCCCAGGGCGATCGCCAGCTGGTTCAGTGCGGCACCGAGGTTCTCCCGCTCCCCCGCCAGGAATCCGGACAGGTCGGAGAGCTGCGAGTTGAAATCGCGGACCTGCTGATCGTTGGCCGCCAGCGCACCCACGAACACCTGGAGGTTCTTCACGGTGTCGAAGAGGTCGCCGCGACTGTCGTTGAGAGTGCGGGCAGCGTCGGACAGCTGGGTGATGCTCTGCCCCAGCGCTTCACCGTTGCCGTCGAGGTTGGCGGCGCCGGTCTCGACGAACTGCGACAGCGCACCCTCCTTGTTCGCCCCGTCCGGGCCGAGCGCGGTGGAGAGCTCCTCGATGCTCGCGTACAACTGGTCGACCTCGACGGGGGTCGCGGTGCGGTCGCGCGAGATCACCGCGCCGCTGGCCATCTTCTCGCCGCCCGTGTAGGCGGGCGCGAGCTGGATGTAGCGGTCCGACACCACGGACGGCGTGACCTGCGCGGCCTTCGCGTCGGCGGGAATGTCGACGCCGCGATCGACGCGCATGTCGACCTTCACCTGATCGCCCTGTGGCTCGACGCCGTCGACGGATCCGACCTTCACACCGAGGACCCGCACATCCGAGCCCTCGTAGATGCCCACCGACTTGTCGAAGTACGCGGTGATCTTCGTGGTGCCCGCGCGGGTGAACACCCACCACAGGGCGCCGGCGATCACCAGCGCGACGATGACGATTCCCACGATGAGGGCGATCCCGCCGCGTCCTCCGCGGTCGGCTCCGTTGTCGACGTCTGCCATCAGTTACCCCCCAACGTGCGGACGGGTTCGCGCGGACCGGGAATGTCGGGCAGCCCCGGCGGCAGGAGGTTCACCACGACCTGGTCGAACCAGCGACCGTTGCCGACCACGTTCGTGTACAGGCGGACGAACGGCTCGTACAGTTTCATCGCCTTGTCCAGGTTCTCGTTGTTGGCCTTCAGGATCTCGACGACACCGTCGAGTTGTTCGAGCGCGGGACCGATGGCGGCCTCGTTGTCGCGCACGAGTCCGGTCAACTGTTGCGACAGCCGTTGAGTTCCGGTGAGCAGCTGGGAAATGGACTGCTGACGGCTGTTGAGTTCACCGAGCAGCAGCCCGGCGTCGCTGATCAACCGGTTGAATTCGACGTTGCGATCGGCGAGGACCTTGGTGGTCTTGCCGGTCGCAGCGAACAGCTTCTGCAGTTCCTGATCGCGGCTGGCGATGGTCTGCGACAGCCTGCTGACACCGTCCAGCGACGCGCGGATCTCCGTCGGAGTCCCCTCGAACGCCTGCGACAGCGTCACCATGCTCTGCGCGAGCTGATCGGAGTCGATGTCCCCCACCGTCTGCGCGGCGGCCGAGAACGCCTCGATCACGTCGTACGGAGACGTGGTGCGGTCCAACGGGATCGTGTCACTCGGGTTCAGCGTGTCCGAGCCGCGGGGGTCGAGGGCCAGGTACTTCTGCCCCAGGATCGTCTTGATCTGGATGGACGCGGACGTCTCGTCGCCGACCCACGCATCCGACACCTTGAAGGCGACGTCCACATGGTCGCCGTCGAGTTCGACGGAACTGACCTTGCCGACCTTGACGCCCGCGATCCGGACCTCGTTGTCGGGCTTGAGGCCCGCCGCCTCGGTGAATTCGGCGTGATAGGTCGACCCGGCGCCGATGAACGGCAGCGAATCGAGGAAGAAAGCCGACAGGGTTGCCAGCAGCACCACGAGAATGCCGAGGGCACCAGCCACTGCCGGGCTGCGACGTCTGCTCATCGTGTCTGCAACTCCTGTAGGCCGTCCTGCGTGCACCGTTTCGCCGAGTTCGTATAGATCGGCTGGTTGACGGTGGGCAAGCCCGTGGGCAGGTTCAGTTGGGGCGCGGTACCTGGTCCTGCGACGATGTCGACTCCACAGAGGTAGAACTGGAACCAGGACCCGTAACTGGCTGCCCGGCCGAGCTTCTCGAGCTTCACCGGAAGCGTCTGGAGAACGCTGTTGACCGTGTCGGAGTTACGGTTCAACGTCGTCGCCAGCGTGTTCAGCGACGTGATGGATTCCTGGATGGACGGTCGGGTGGGTTCGAGCAGATCTGCCGTCGCGTCGGTGAGTCCCGCGAGGGACGTCACCGCCGATCCGACGGTTCCCCGCTCGTTCGCCAGGCCCGTGACGAGCTGCTGGGTGTTGACGATCAGCGAATCGAGTTGATCGTCACGCTGATTCACCGTGGCGAGCACGTCGTTGAGGTTGTTGATCACCGCACCGATCACCCGATCCTTGTCGGCGACGGTGTTGGTGAGGCTTGCCGTGTTCTTGACGAGTTCCGTGATGGTTCCCGACTCACCCTGGAACACCTGGATGATCTGGTACGACAACTTGTTGACGTCTTCGGCGCTGAGGGTCTGGAACAGCGGGCGGAAGCCGTCGAACAGCGTGGTGAGGTTGACGGCCGGCTTGGTCCGCTCGATCGGGATCGTGTCGCCGCCGCTAATCTTCATGCCCTGCTGGCCCTCCCCCTGTTCGAGCGCGATGTAGCGCTGCCCCACGAGGTTCCGGAAGCGGATGGTCGCGGTGGTGCTGGCCGGCAGCCAGTCCCGTTCCGACACCGTGAACTGGACTTCCGCCTCGCGGTCGTCGTGGATCGCGATCTTCTCGACCTGACCCACGCGCACACCGGCGATGCGGACCTCGTCACCCTCGTTGAGCGAGGTGACGTCCGAGAAGATCGCGTTGAACTTGGTGCCACCGCCCCCGCCGAGGTTGGCGATGGTGGCCGCCAGCAGACCGGTCGCCAGGATGGTGACCACGGCGAACACGATCAGCTTGACCAATGGTGCGGTCAGACCCCTCACTTGAAGCTCACCTCAGTCCCCCTCATGGTCGGCGCGCCGACGAGTGTCGTCCAGCTCGGCACGTCCTCCGGTGCCATTCCCCCGGCCTCGCCGTAGACGACGTCCAACGTGTCCTGCTCCATCTTCGAACCCGCGTAGCTCGCGGGCGTGACCTGAGCTCCGTACCCGGGGACCTGATCGGGGACGCCGGCGGGCGCCGGGAAGAAGTCGATGGTCGACGGTCCGGGGTTCCGCGACGGGACCTGGTAGGCGCCGTCGTTGTAGGACGACCCGCCCGGGTACTGCGGGAACTTCCCACCCGGTGCGGTGACGTTGTCGTAGCAAGCCGGCCCGCGGTTGTCGAGCAGGCGCGGCTCGTCCTGGTTGGGCACGTAGCGGCCCTTCGGGTTGACGAACTGCACGCTGGCACGCACACCGGGGTACGGATCGTCCGGTGCCAGTAGTTCACGGGCAACGGGAGCAGACTTCGCGAAGCCCGCGAACGTGCACTCGAAGCTCGGCGAGTAGCGGCCGAGAATCTGCAGCGCCTCACGCGAATCGGCGGCGATGCTGACGATCGACTCGGCGTTGGTCTGTAGCAGATCCGCGGTGCTCGACGCGGTTGCGGTCAGCGACACGAGCAGCGTGGAGATCTCATTCTGCTTCTCCACCACGGTATTTCCGGTGGTCCGCAGGCTGTCGAGGGCGTTGACCAGATCGGGCGCCGCCTCGGAATACGTCTGCGAGAAGTCCGCCAGACCKCGCAGATCCTCCTSGATGGCGGGAAGTTCGGTGTTCAGCCCACCGAAGATCTCCTCGAGCCGGTCGAGCGTCAGGCCGAGTTCGGCGCCGCGGCCGCYSAGTCCCTGGGACAGCGCGCCGAGCGTGTTCGCCAGGTCCTGCGGCGGAATSGCYTGYAGGAGCGGCAGCAGGCCGTCCAGAACTTCGCCGACCTCGACGGCGTTGCCGCTCTTGTCCTGACGCAGCGTGTCACCGGCCTGGATCGGCGGAGCCGTGTCGCCCTCCGGAACGATCAGCGACACATAACGTTCACCGAACAGTGTCTTGGGCAGCAGCCGCGCCGTCGCGTTGGACGGGATCAGCGGTGCCTTGTCCGGCTGGATCGCGAGAGCGAGAGTGACCTCGCCCTCCTGGGGGGTCGCCGAGCGCACCTCGCCGACGATGAGGCCACGGACCTTCACGTCCGCATTGGGCGGCAGGGCATTTCCGGCGCTGTCGGTGAGGAGGTCGATCTTGACGACCTTGGTGAAGCTCTTGTTGAACATGCCGATGGTGAAGGCCAGGAACAACGCGAGGACGAGGAAGAACACCAGCCCCAGCACCCGTCGTCCCACAACAGATGTCGTGTTGGTCATCCGGCCACCCTCACTGTGGTCGTCGTGCCCCAGATGGCGAGGCTCAGGAAGAAGTCGAGCACGGCGATGGTGACGATCGCGGTGCGGACCGCCCGGCCCACGGCCACACCCACACCGGCGGGACCACCCGACGCGTGATAGCCGTAGTAGCAATGGATCAGGATCAGCACGAACGCGAAGATCAGCACTTTCGCGAACGAGTACAGGACGTCCTGCGGTGGCAGGAACAAGTTGAAGTAGTGGTCGTACGAGCCGGTCGACTGTCCGTTGAACACGGTACTGATGACGCGGGAGGCGAGATAGGCCGCGAGCAGACCGACGATGTACAGCGGGATGACGGCGACGAATCCCGCGATCATGCGGGTGGTGACGAGGAACGGCACACTCGGCACCGCCATGACCTCGAGCGCGTCGATCTCCTCCGAGATCCGCATGGCGCCGAGCTGCGCGGTGAAACCACAGCCGACGGTGGCCGAGAGCGCGAGTGCCGCAACGATCGGCGCGATCTCACGCGTGTTGACGTAGGCGGACAGGAAGCCGGTGAGGACCGAGCTGCCCAGCTGTTCGAGCGCGGCGAAACCCTGCAGTCCGACCACGACGCCGGTGAAGCCGGACATCATCGCGATGACGCCGATGGTGCCGCCGATGACGGCGAGCGCGCCACTGCCGAAGGTGACCTCGGCGAGCAGCCGCAGCACCTCCTTGCGGTAGTGCACGAGAGTGTGGGGTGACCAGGCGATGGCCCTGGCGTAGAACGACATCTGCTCGCCGGCCCGGTCGAGCACGTTGAGCGGCGCACGACCGACTCGGCGCGCCGCCATCAGGGTCCGGTCACCGCGTCCCTTGGCGATTGTCATAGGGTCACGATCCCTTCGCCGGAACGATCTGCAGGTACACCATGGTCAGGATCAGGTTCGCGAAGAACAACAGCAGGAACGTGATCACCACCGACTGGTTCACCGCGTCACCGACGCCCTTGGGTCCACCCTTCGGATGGAGCCCCTTGTACGCGGCGATGACACCGGCGATGACACCGAAGACGGCCGCCTTGAGCTCGCCGACCCAGATGTCGGGAAGCTGCGCGAAGGCCGAGAACGATGCCAGGTACGCACCGGGATTACCCCCTTGGAGAATGACGTTGAAGAAGTAGCCACCCGCGATGCCGACGACCGACACCAGGCCGTTGAGCAGGATCGCGACGAGCACCATGGCGAGCACCCGGGGCACGACGAGTCGCTGAATCGGGTTGATGCCGAGCACTTCCATGGCGTCGATCTCTTCGCGGATCGTCCGCGCGCCGAGATCCGCCGTTACAGCCGAGCCCGCAGCTCCGGCCACCAGTAGTGCCGTCACCAGCGGGGACCCCTGCTGGATGACGGCGAGCACGCTGGCCGCTCCCGTGAACGACTCTGCACCGAGCTGTTTGATGAGCGATCCGGTCTGCAGTGACACCACTGCGCCGAACGGAATCGCGACCATGGCCGTGGGCAGGATCGTCACGCTGGCGATGAACCAGGCCTGTTCGATGAACTCGCGGAACTGGAATGGCCGTTTGAACGTGTTTCGTGCGACGTCGACGAAGAGCTCGACGATGTTTCCGGCCTGCGTCAGCGCACCGTTGACCGGCCGCAAGACCGAGCTGCGGGTAACCCCCATCCGATATGCCTACCCTTGCCCGTGAGTGGTGTTTTCGTATCCTTCGCCCCGGTATGCGGGGATGACCTGTGTGTCTTCCTGGCTGTATGCGTAGTCGTAACCGCCGCCGCCGTTTCCGCCGGAGGTCTCGTCGAGGCTTTCCTGGATCGCGATCTGCGCGTTCTCGGGCAGGGTGTGCATGATGTGCCGGACCCGTTCCTGACGACGGGCCACGGCCTGCCGGAACGGCATCCCCGGCGTCGCCTTCATCTGCGGAACGATCCCCTCGACGTCGTCGACACCACCGGCATGGTGACCGGCATCGACCATCGCCTGCTCCTGCGCCATCTGCGCCTCGTCCTTCTCCTCCGACATCCCGATCGGACCGATCATCGTGCCGTTCAGGAACTGCTTGACCACCGGCTCCTCGCTGGTGAGCAGCACCTCCCGCGGACCGAACATCACCAGATGCCGRCGGAACARCATSCCGATGTTGTCCGGCACCGTCCGMGCSAGATTGATGTTGTGCGASACGATCAGAATCGTCGCRTCGATCTCYGCGTTGATGTCGATCAACGTCTGSGARATGTAGGTGGTRCGCACCGGRTCCAGACCCGAGTCCGGCTCGTCGACGAGAATGATCTGCGGATCCAGCACCAGCGCCCGCGCC